>JBAYMQ010000014.1:0-9467 GCA_041663465.1 Candidatus Omnitrophota bacterium
CACTACAACAGGGGAAGACGAAACGACTTGAGTTTGGGGCGCCTCCGGACGGTAGACAAACTTCGACCAGAAAAAAATCACCAAAAAAGATAATGCTATAGCAATGACTGTTCTTTTTTCCATAGTTTATAAGAGTGGATCAAAACCGGATTTTCCGGAATAAGGGTGGCACCGCATCACACGTGCAATGGCTTTATGCCCGCCCCGAATGATGCCGTATTTAAGCACAGCCTGTTTGGCGTAATCCGAACAACTCGGCCAAAACCTGCAACACCTGGGCAACAAAAAACTGCACCGCTGATAGCACGCGATAGCGGCAACTATTATGTTGATAACTAATGCGTGCAAAGCGTTTTTCTGCCTTTTGCCCGTCGACGATTAAGAGTTGCCCTGCCGTCTTTTGATTTCATTTTTGCGCGAAAGCCCTGGGAGCGCTTGCCCACAATATTCGAGCGTGTTGTAATATGTTTTTTCATGGTTTTAGTTTACTCCTCGATTATGCGCCGCTTTTTTTTATTAGTTTTTCATTATAACACAAATGAAACCCAAGTCAACAGTTATGGTTATCAATGAGAGTGAAATTGTAACACACAATCAGAGTTTGTCAAGCGTGACGTTAAAATATATCCGCATTTTTATTGACTGTTTTTTAAATTCTTGTATAATGATGTTGCTGTCAACTGAAATTGCGGCATATTTAACCAAAATAGTTTTCCACCAAGTTATTCAATCTGTGAATAATCTGTGGATATAGTTTATAACTCACATGTCCGACGTATCCTCCATATGGGCAGAAGCATCGGCCCTTCTTAAAAACAGCCTCGGCGATACAGTTTTTCAAACCTGGATAGCGCCTCTTAAGCCCAAAACACTTACCGGGCTGCAGTTTGTAATTGACGCGCCCGACAGTTTTTTTAAGGACTGGGTTGAGAAACATTACCGGCTGGCCATGCAGGATGCCATGCGCGCGGCCTCCAAAGAAGATATACAGATCACGGTTGAGGCTATTTCAGCGGCAATCCCCGCGGCGCAGAAGCCGCCGCTGGATCTGTCCCGGCCGCGCGCGGCCGACTCCCGCGACAATCTCACACTGAATCCGCGCTACACTTTCGAAAATTTCGTCCTCGGCCCGTCGAACCGCCACGCGCACGCGTATTCCGTTGCCGTCGCGGACGCCCCGGGTAAAAATTACAACCCGCTCTTTATATACGGCGGTGTAGGGCTCGGCAAGTCGCATCTTATGCAGGCGATCTGTCATTCTATCCGGCAAACGTCTCCGCAACTCAAAATATGCTACATGCCTTCGGAAAAATTCACCAACGAGCTAATCGATGCGATCCAGCATCATTCGACAGGCGCGTTCCGCCAGAAATTCCGCAACGTTGACGTCCTGGTGCTTGACGACATCCATTTTATCGCGGGCAAGGAATCGACGCAGGAGGAATTTTTCCACACCTTCAACGCGTTATACGACAGCCACAAGCAGATCATCATATCGTCTGACCGCACGCCCAAGGAAATTTCCAACCTCCAGGAACGCCTGGTGTCGCGCTTCAGCTGGGGGTTAACGACGGACGTGCAGCCGCCGGACCTGGAAACCCGCGTCGCTATTCTCAAAAAGAAGATAGAAAGAGAGCCTGTTCATATCCCCAATGACGTCATTTTTTTTATAGCGTCGCTGATTAAGACGAATATACGCGAGCTTGAGGGCGCGCTGGTGCGGATCATCGCGTATTCGCTCATGGAAGAGAAGATCATCACAATGGATCTTACTAAAGAAGTATTAAAGGATCTTTTGCGGGAGCCTAAAAAATTAATCACTATTGATTTTATCCAGCGCTGTGTTGTTGAGGAATTTGGGATATCCTTAGCCGAGTTGAAATTAAAAAAACGGAATAAAACTATTGTGTTGCCGCGCCAGGTTGCCATGTATCTCAGCAGGGAATTGACCGATCAATCATTCCCGGAGATCGGCGCCCATTTTGGCGGTAAAGACCACACAACGGTTTTGCATTCATATAATAAAATAAAAGAGGCCCTTTTGGTGGATAGTGAATTAAAAGAAAAGGTTAATAAGATCATACAGGTTATCCAATAGATCTTGCAGTGGTTATCCAGTGTTTTATTTTTTATAACTGGCTTAAAAATATATACATTACAAAGCTTTCCACATAATACACAGGCATTACGATTATGACGACTATTTGTGTGTTGTATTAAATTATAATAATAAAAGAGAGGGAGAAAAATGAAATTTAAAGTGGATAAAGAGGTTTTATTAACGGGTATAGATACGATCCAAAACGTCATCAGCGCTAAAGCGACCTTACCTATATTATCAAACTTTTTAATAGAGACACAAAAAGACGGTTTACGTATGACCGCAACCGATCTTAATATAGGGATTAGTTGTGTAATACCTGTGGAAATCCTGGAACAGGGGTCAATAACTATACCAGCGCGAAGATTCAGCAATATAATACGGGAATTGTCGGATAATACTGTACAGGTAAACACCAAAAAAAACAATATTGTCCTTATTGAAGGTAAAATGTGCGAATTTAAAATTATAGGCTTACCTCCGGATGAATTTCCCAAACTACCCGAATTTAAAGATAAGGAAGTGATCCAAATAGAGCAGACAGTGTTAAAACAAATGTTAAATTTAACAGCGTTTGCCGTGTCTTTGGATGAAAGCAGGTATATTTTAAACGGGATATTGTTTAAATTTCAACAGAATAATTTTTCATTGGTCGCGACTGACGGAAAACGTTTGGCGATAGCTACCCGTAAATTAAAGCAGGCCATTTCGAAAGAAATAAAGATCATTATACCCATTAAAACCATCCAGGAGCTGCTTCGAAATTTAAAGGACGAGGGAATGGTGTCTTTGGTTGTTGGGCCCAATCAGGTTTTATTTGATTTTAAAGACACTTTGATTATTTCCAGGATCATTGAGGGTGAATTTCCTGATTACCAACAGGTTGTGCCGCCCCAGTCCGACAACAAGATCAAGGTTAACCGCGAACAATTGTTGCTCGCGGTCCGCCGCGCCGCGCTTTTAGCCACACCCGATTACCAGGCGGTTAAGATGGAGATATTTAAAGATAAGATGGTTGTTTCAAAGTCGACACCCGACGTGGGTGAATCGCGCGAAGAAGTCCCGATCCAATATGCCGGCAAAGAGATGGTGATCGGTTTTAATCCCGTATACTTAAGCGATGTGCTGAAGGCCTTTACAATTGAGACGACAGAATGGGAAGTTACCGGCAGCGAAAAACCCGGCGTTATGCGCGGCGAGGGTTATGTCTATATTGTTCTTCCCATGAGATTGGGCTAAATGGACGATATTAAAAATACTATCGCCGCGGTTCTCAGGGATATGGAAACACGCAAAGACCGTGTAGCGGCCAGTGATCCGGCGCAGTATTTCAATAAGGTGTTCTCAAAAAAAGAGCAAGCGCATCTTAAGCTCGCGTATTTCAGAAAAGGGATACTCGCGATCACTGTTGATTCCGCAACATGGCTTTATCATTTAAGCCTGCGTAAACAGGAATTGCTGCGCAAACTTGTAGAATTGTCAGGTGAAGTTAAGGATGTGCGTTTTGTGATCGGAGAGATAAACGTTGCAAAGGCCGGCGAACGTGGTACAATTAAATTTCTTTAAAAAAGGATTGCGATGAAAAAGAAACCCGAGCAGGAAAAAATAGACGGCGGCGCGCCCGGTGGGGCGGGCAAGAAGTATGACGCCGGGGCGATCCAGGTCCTTGAGGGCCTTGAAGCGGTCCGCCGCAGGCCCGCCATGTATATCGGCGATACGTATTCCAGGGGGTTGCACCACATGGTTTACGAAGTTGTGGATAACTCCGTCGATGAAGCGTTAGCCGGCCATTGCAATAAAATTGACGTGGCGATACACGAGGACAATAGTTTGAGTGTTGTCGATAACGGCCGCGGCATCCCCGTGGATATGCATAAGACCGAAAAGAAACCCGCCGTTGAGGTGGCGCTGACTGTGTTGCACGCGGGCGGTAAATTCGATCACTCTTCATACAAGGTGTCCGGCGGGTTACATGGCGTGGGCGTCAGCTGTGTTAACGCGCTCTCCGACTGGCTGGAGGTAGAGGTCCGCCGGGACGAGAAGGTGTACCATCAGCGCTATGAACGCGGCAAAACGGTCACAAAACTGACTGTTATCGGCAAGTCAAAAGCTACCGGCACAAAGATCACGTTTAAACCGGACAAGGAAATTTTCACCAAGTCCATTGAATTCTCATACGATATCCTTGCGAACAGGCTGCGGGAACTCGCGTTCCTGAATAAGGGCCTAGAGATCAATTTAAAGGATGAACGCAACGATAAAGAGGCCCAGTTTAAATTCAACGGCGGCATCGTTTCGTTCGTCGAATATTTGAATAAAACAAAAGTGCCGCTGCATAACAAGGTTGTGTATCTGGAGAAAGAGAAAGAAGGGGTCGCTTTAGAGGCCGCGCTGCAATATAACGACGGATATTCCGAGAATATTTTCTCATTCGCCAACAATATTAATACGATCGAAGGCGGGACGCATTTATCGGGATTCAAGTCCGCGCTCACGCGCGCCATTAATCAGTACGCTAAGGGGAAGAATTTGATCAAAGACGATATCGGGATCAGCGGCGACGACGCGCGCGAAGGATTGACCGCTGTCATATCGGTGAAAATCCCGAATCCGCAGTTCGAGGGTCAGACAAAGACAAAACTGGGCAATTCAGAGGTGGAAGGCTTGACCGCGTCAAGCGTTTTCGACGCGCTCAGCAGCTACTTTGAGGAAAATCCCCCCATCGCCAACAAGATCATAGAAAAAGTCATTCTTGCGTCGCGCGCTCGCGAGGCCGCGCGCAAGGCCCGCGAACTTACGCGCAGAAAAGGCGCGCTAGATTCAGGCGGATTGCCGGGAAAACTGTCCGATTGTTCGGAGAGGGATCCGGCTCTTTGCGAGCTTTACATCGTGGAAGGAGATTCGGCAGGCGGTTCGGCAAAGCAGGGCCGGGATCGCCGGTTCCAGGCTATTCTGCCCATCAAGGGCAAGATCCTGAATGTCGAAAAAGCCCGGCTTGATAAAATCCTTTCAAACGATGAAGTCAGAACTATTATTACCGCGCTGGGAACCGGTATTGGCGAAGAATTTGACATATCCAAATTACGTTATAACAAGATGGTGCTTATGGCCGATGCCGACGTTGACGGCTCGCATATCCGCACACTTTTACTGACATTGTTATACCGTCACATGTTTAAGCTTTTAGAAGATGGCCATGTTTATATAGCGCAGCCGCCGTTGTATAAAGTAAAAAGGGATAAGCGCGAAGAATATATTCAGACCGAAAGTCAGATGAATGAGTTGATCCTGGACCTGGGCCGAGAAGGCCATTCATTGGAGAGGATCAAAGACAAACTGGCCTTTACGGATCATCAATTTAAGGAGCTGCTGTCTTGCTTAGTTGAACTGGATAAGTGCTCCAGGCTTTTAGAGAAAAAGGGAGTGAATTTTCAAAAATATCTGTCTTCCAGGCATCCAAAGACCAAAAAAATGCCAATTTATAGGATAAAAGTGGATGGAGAAGACCATTATTTGTATTCTGACGATGAATTGGCAAAATTGAGTGAAAAAGAGGGTAAAGAGATAGAGGATGAAGTTCTCGAGCTCTTTGAATCGTCCGATATTGAACAGCTCATCGTCAAACTTGAAAAACTGGGCCTTGACATATCCTCCTATTATTTCCAGGAGCTGCAGCCGCAGCCAAAAGATGCCGGCAATGTGGAGGTTGCGAAAAAATTTAAAGGGCTCTATCGCATTTCAGATATAAACAAGGATCACAAGGATTGCTCTTCTCTTAAGGAAGTATTGACATATATCAAAGAGCAAGCAACCAAAGGGATGCATATTCAAAGATACAAAGGTTTGGGCGAAATGAATCCACAGCAGCTTTGGGAGACCACCATGGATCCGGAGAAGAGAACCATGCTGCAGGTTACGGTTGATGACGCGGTTGAGGCGGATAAGATGTTTACGGTTCTCATGGGCGACCAAGTGGAACCGCGCCGGGAATTTATTGAACAGAATGCGCACCTTGTAAAAAATCTGGATGTGTAATCATGTATACTAAAGACGAAAAAATAGTCCCAATAGAGATAGTGACCGAGGTTAAGGACGCATATTTGAATTATTCGATGTCTGTAATTGTGGGACGCGCGCTGCCTGATGTGCGCGACGGGCTGAAGCCCGTGCATCGCAGGGTATTATTCGCCATGCAGGATCTGGGGCTGGAGCATTCAAAGCCATACAAGAAATGCGCGCGTATCGTTGGAGAGGTGCTGGGCAAGTATCATCCGCACGGCGACACCGCCGTTTACGATACGCTGGTCAGAATGGCGCAGGACTTCTCTTTACGGTATCCTCTCGTAGAGGGCCAGGGCAACTTCGGTTCTGTAGACGGGGACAGCGCCGCGGCCATGCGTTACACGGAAGCCAGGATGGCTTCGATAGCGGACGAGATGCTCGGGGATATCGAAAAAGACACGGTAAATTTCGGCCCCAATTTCGACGCGTCGCTTAAAGAGCCATTATTGCTTCCGTCGGCACTGCCGAATCTTTTGGTGAACGGTTCCAGCGGTATCGCCGTCGGCATGGCGACCAATATCCCGTCGCACAATTTGAATGAAGTAGCGGATGCGATCATTTATTTGATGGATAATTCCGACGCCGAGATCAAAGACCTGATGAAATTTATTAAGGGGCCGGATTTCGCTACCGGAGGCGTCATCTGCGGCAAGACCGGCATCAAAGACGCGTACATGACCGGACGCGGCAAGGTTACGGTGCGCGCCCGTGCCAGTATAGAGCATCAGAAGAACGGCAAGGACATGATCGTCGTGACGGAGATCCCGTATCAGGTGCAGAAATCCGGAGTGATCGAAGCGGCCGCGGCGCTGTGCGAAGATAAAAAGATCGAGGGTATTTCAGATATACGCGACGAGTCCGATAAGGACGGCATGCGTATAGTGTTCGAATTAAAGCGCGATGTAGAGCCGCAGATCATCCTGAACCAGCTTTTCAAACATACGCAGCTCGAAACAACCTTCGGCATCATAATGCTCGCGCTTGTTGAGAACAGGCCGCGTGTTTTGAATCTTCGGCAGATACTGGATTGTTATGTTTCGCACCGCAAGGTCATTATCCGCAGGCGCACGCAGTTCGAGCTGGATAAAGCGCTGAAGCGGGCGCATATACTTGAAGGTTTGAAGATCGCGCTGAAGTTCATAGACCGGATCATTAAAGTCATCAAAACCTCGAAAACTGTGGCTGCCGCTAAAGAGAATTTGATGAAGGAATTCGGTTTATCCGAGATCCAGGCGCAGGCTATCCTTGAAATGCAGCTGCAGCGTTTGACCGCGCTCGAACAAGATAAGATCGAAGCGGAATATTTGGAACTTTTAAAAAAGATCGAAGCCTGCCGGGCGATCCTGGCGTCTGAGAAAAAGATAGAAAGCATAATTAAGGCTGAGCTTGAAGAATTGAAGAAGAAATACGGCGATGAGCGCCGCACGGATATCGTGGGCGAAGTCGAAGATCTGGAGATCGAGGATCTGATAGCCGACGAAGACGTGGTGGTGACGGTCAGCCACGGCGGTTATATCAAGCGGCTGCAGGTGAGCGCGTACCGCAAGCAGAAACGCGGCGGCACCGGAGCGTCGGGCGCGGAAGTAAAAGAAGAAGATTTTATAGAGCATTTGTTCGTGGCCTCGACCAAGGATTACCTCCTGGTTTTTACGGACCAGGGTCAGGTTCACTGGCTCAAGGTTTATGAGATCCCGCAGGCAAGCAAACAGTCAAAAGGCAAGGCGGTGGTTAACTTGCTCGCGCTTAAGCAGGACGCGAAGATCAGCTCGACCATCCCGGTCCGGGAGTTCAGCCCTGAAAAATATTTAGTCATGGTGACGAAGCTCGGGCAGATCAAAAAGACCCGGCTTGACGCGTACAGCAACCCGCGTAAAGGCGGCATTATCGGCATTACCCTTGAAAAAGAAGATGAGTTGATCGGCGTTCAAATGACAGACGGCAAGCAGGAGCTTTTGATAGGCACCCGGCAGGGCAAAGCGGTGCATTTCCCCGAAACGCTCGTGCGCGATATGGGCAGATCCGCGCGCGGGGTCAGGGCGATCTCTCTGGCTAAAAAAGACGAAGTGATTTCGATGATCATTGCGGAAAAAGACGCCACGGTGTTGACCGTTACGGAGCTTGGCTTTGCGAAACGCACGCCGGTTAAGGAATATCGCTTGACCAATAGAGGCGGAAAAGGTATTATTAACATTAGGGTTACAGCAAAAAATGGCGACGCTGTCGGCTTAAAATCGGTGAATGACAATGACGAATTAATGGTGATCACGCATAACGGGATATTTTTGCGTTGCGCCATAAAGGATATCCGCCCGACCGGCCGCGCAGCGCAGGGCGTGCGGCTGATCAAACTGCAGGAAAAAGACCACGTCTCGTGCATAGCGCCGGTTATAGCTGACGAGCCCGAATAAACTTTAAAATTGAATGGTTTTGTCCCCATCGTCTAGCCTGGTCTAGGACAAAAGCTTTTCAAGCTTTCGACCGGGGTTCAAATCCCCGTGGGGACGTAAATTAGGCCATGGCTTACGGAACGAAGTGAACGTAAGCCATTTGGCCGAATTTATGGTATGCGGCGAATAGCCGCATACCAACAGTTCAGCAGAGCAACGTTTTGAGGTAAAATCCCCATGTGCGGTATCGTCGGCTATATCGGCAATCGTCAGGCGCAGCAGCTTCTTCTGACCGGGCTTAAGCGTCTTGAATACCGCGGTTACGATTCAAGCGGCATGGCGCTTATCCTTTCGAACAAGAACAAAATCTCTCTGAGAAAATCCCCCGGTAAGATCAACGTCCTTGAAGGTATTTTACAGAAAAAACCCCTGGTAGGCACTATCGGTATAGCGCATACCCGCTGGGCCACGCATGGCGCGCCCAACCAGATCAACTCCCATCCGCATTTGGACTGCAGGGAAGAGATCGCCATTGTGCATAACGGGATTATCGAGAATTATGTAAGGCTTAAGGCGGATTTGCAGAAGGAAGGCCATAAATTCTCCTCAGAGACCGACACGGAGGTTCTGGTCCACCTGATTGAAAAGTTCTTAAAAGACTCAAGCCTTGAAGAAGCGGTGCGCAAAACGTTAATGAAAGTCGAGGGATCTTTGCCATAGGGGTTATCTCGAGCAAGGAGCCGGATAAGCTTATCGGCGGAAGATTCGGCAGTCCACTGATCGTCGGTTTGGGCAAGAATGAGAATTTTATAGCCTCGGATGTTCCCGCCATTCTCAATTCGACAAAAGAGGTTATATTCCTTGATGAAAACCAGATTGTTGTTTTGACCAGGGATAGCTGTAAGATCACGGATCTG
>JBAYMQ010000015.1:0-9280 GCA_041663465.1 Candidatus Omnitrophota bacterium
CTGAAATATAGCCCCAAGGTCGGGTTCGAGCAGGGTCTGCGCATAACGGTGGATTATTTCAGGAAGATATACGGCAAATAATCAGTCATAATTGACGCTTTAAATAGCGGGGTGGGGGAGGCGGCGCGCAGTGCGCGTTCTCCGGCCAAACCTCGAATTATTAATGAAATGTTCCTTCCGGCTGATCAAATAAAGGCAACCGCTTTTATGCAGATCAGCCGCTTTTTTTCTTATCGCGTGGAACATTAATAGCTATGGCAAAATACGAATAAATGAATGAACGGATATCCAGGATTTGAGGCGGGCCGCGGCGGCAAATATCACTTGACAGATTATAATTATGAGTATATACTCAAAACAACTATGGCGTTAAGTATAAGTAAATTTGATGAGGCGTACTATGGAAAAAATGCTTAAAAGAAGCCGTGGCAGACCCAGGAAAAGGCGTTTTATTGAAGGCAATCCAAGGATAAGCCAATTCAGCCCCAGGGGCAGGCCTGGCAGGCCGGATGAAGCTGTATTGTCTATTGATGAGTATGAGGCTGTTCGTTTGGCTCACTATAAAGGCTTAAGCCAGGAACAGGCTGCCAGATCAATGAACATCTCGCAGCAGACCTTTAGCCGCACCATTAAAAGGGCGCAGAAAGCAATAGCGGATGCCCTGGTTAACGGCAAGACGATATATATTCAGGGAAGCGGCAGCCATGGCGCCGTTGAGGATCAGCCCGCATTCGCTAAACTCCTGAATGACACAAAAGAATACCTGTCCGGATCGTAAAACTCCCTTCTTATATACGATTTTTGCCTTAAAACACTCATATCTTAAACTTCCTATAATATATCTTATGTAAACTACGCAATCTGGAGATATTGTTTTAAAGCTTCTGTGAGCAACATGTTGCGACAAACGGTATTTTCCTGTGGATAAGGCGTTTTCAACTTCATTAGATTTACTTCCTTTATTGATCGTATGAATTGCGCTACAGGTTATTGAAATAACAATGACAGATTAAAGTTTAGTTCAAGATATTAATAATCCGGTATTGGAATTCGTGCGGATAAGGCCTGTGCAGGTTTAAGCTGGCATATTTTCTGGAATAGCCCTTCTTCCCTGTCTTATTTCACAAGTATCAAGGAAGGGGCTGTTTTTTGCGAAATTCAACCATTTTTCAGCCGCAATATCAAGTGTCCTTTAATGTGTCAGGATACCTTTGGTTTAGCAGCGGCTATGGGATGAATGGATCTTTAATGGATGGATAATGTGGAATTATATTGATCGCGGGCGTCACGAATGGCCGGGTTTTTTAGGATTTTTTACGCGGTTCCTTTTTAAAAAAGAAAGAATAAAAAGAGCGCCGCAATATACCAGCAAGGCGATGCAGAATGACAGGATCAAATACCCGGTTAAAACGGGCAGCATTAATTTAATGATCGAGGCGTTCAGCAGTTGGTTCCAGTGGAAATCTTTAAGCAGTTGCTGCCAGGTATTGTAAACATTATGCCATTCAAGGCCCATGATCCCGGCGCCTATTTTAATTGATAATACAATTGTGGCTAAGCTGATCCAGGTGTTTGTCAGGATACTTCCTAATAAAGCGGCCGCTTTATTGACCCTGAAAAACGCAGCCAGAATGAGCGCTATCAGCGGTCCGGTCCCGGGCAAGATCCCGGTGAATACACCCAGTCCGAATCCTAACGAAACTCTTTGCGGAGTGTCGTTGATCCGGAACATTTTTATATAAAGGGATTTCAGCGATCTTGCTATTTTATTATAAAAGGTTTTTTTGTTCATTTTACGGGTTTAATGTTAACTCCTGCGAATCTTTCAAGGCCTCCGGAATCCTGCATCCATCCATTATGAAGGCCGTATTTGTCCATGCTGTTCTGAGCCGCTTCATATTCATTCGAATTCAGCCTGTGGTTGAGCTCAGGGTAATCGCACGCTTTATAATACGGTGTGTATTGGCTCATGAGGCTGATATAGGTATTTGCCGATACTTCCTGCGCGAGGAATTTCATGATTTTTTCTGTGCCTGATATGTTCGCGGGCAATACCAAATGTCTGACGATGAGGCCTTTTTTTATAATGCCTTTATCGTTGATTTGAGCTATTCCGACCTGACGATGCATTTCCTTGATAGAAGCCTGGTTGTAAAAAGGGTATTTGGGGGCGTTCGAGAACTTTTGAGATAGGGTTGTGTCGGCATAACGCATATCCGGCAAATATACATCTATAATACCATCCAGCATTTTTATCATTTCAGGCAGTTCGTAACCGCTCGTGTTATAAACCAGCGGTATATTCAGCCCCATGTTAATGGCTATTTTGAGCGATTTGAGGATTTGGGGCATAATATGTGTGGGGCTGACCAGATTTATGTTATGACAGCCTGATTCCTGGAGGTTAAACATTATTTTGGCCAATTCCTGGTTTGAAACGCCTCCCCCCTGCTTAATTTCCTGGCTAAATTCGTAGTTTTGACAGTAAACGCAGGCCATATTGCAATGGGAGAAGAATATGGTTCCTGAGCCTTTTGTGCCTGAAATAGGGGGTTCTTCGCCATGATGCGCCAGAAAGCTGTATACTTCAGGCTGCAGGCCTGTTTTGCAGAACCCTGTTTCCCCTTTCAGCCTGTTAACTTTACATTTCCGCGGGCAAATCGAACAGGCGCTTAGAAGCGGATAAACAGCGTTTATAACCGCGTCAAGACGGCCTGTTTTGCTGGCTGTTAAATAAGAAGGATTCATGGGTTATTTATAATTTCCTGTTTGACATGCGCGATGCGTTCAGATGTAAGCGGGTGCGAACTTAAAAATGGAATAGGCCGGCTGGAGCCTTTACGTTTCTGTTCATCCTCAAGTTTGTTGAAAAACGAGACGATCCCGTACGGATCAAAGCCGGCCCGGCGTGTGTATTTGACGGCAAGCTTATCCGCCAAAGATTCATCCGCGCGCGAATACCCTAAATTCGCGAGATTAAAAACCGTGTTCATTGCCTGTCCCATGGATTCTTTGCTATATATGCCGAGAACGAGGTTCATCAGGAGCTGATAACCCATCTGGGCCTGTATTTGTTTTACGCTGTGCCTGGCGGCAATATGCCCGATCTCATGCGCTAATACCCCGGCAAGTTCGTTATCCGACGCCGTGTTGAACAGCCCTGTGTTGATATAAATATAGCCTCCCGGCACGGCGAAGGCATTTAACTCTTTATCCTGGACCAATTGAAAATAGTAGTTGAGATCCTGCCGGTCGGAATAATTCGCGACGCGTTGGCCGATCCTGTCCAACCGCGCCTGCATTGCGGCGTCCCGGACGATCGCCATTTTTTTATGGATCTCTTTATCCATATCCCGGCCCAGAGATACTTCGCTGGGCGTATCTATGAGCAGCGCTTCCCTGCGGCCGGTCGCCGCATTATAAAAGGTGACGCAGCCGGTCAGCGAAAGTATTCCAAGGAATACGGCCGGAACTAAAAATGATTTAATGAACAGGTGTTTGGCCCGCATAGATCTGTCTGATGTGATTGAAAATGGTCACGTATTTTTTTGTGCGGTAATCGGGATACGTCCAGTCCCAGTGCGTGAAGCTGTTTTTTTTGTAGACGAGCGTGATCTCCGCGAAAATCCCGCGGTCGAGATAAACGCGGTGGCAGAAATCCTTTGTGGACGCGAGCACCAGCTTCGCCATGTCAACGTATCCGGGGTCGAGATTCACCGAACGCTTGCCGTTCATTGAAAACTTCCGCTCTATTTTATTTGTGAGCAGTTTGATCGCTGCCAGCTTCTCCGGCTGGATAAGTTTCGCGAAACTGATGAATCTCCGCGTAAGGCCGTCCCCGAATTCCCGCTGATAGTAATCGGTGTAGTCGAACGGGATTTCCTCGCTTTCGAGATCTATCTTTCCGAACGACCGCAATAAAAACGGCTTGATCGCCAGATACTGCTGAGAGTCTCTGTAGATCAAGCCGATGATAAGCTTAACGCGCTGCGTGTTGCGTGCACTTCCCATTAAGGGGTACTTATGGCAAGTACTGATTGATATATTGAGTTATCTTTTTCCGCGGAGCTTCGGCGATCCTGTTGAAATAGATCGCTACGTTGAAACCGCCTTTTTCCTCGTCTTCGCTCCTGACAATAACCCCGTCGCATTCAACCGGCGTTATTTCTTTTTTCGCCATGGGCAGGTCCATTTTTATGCGAACCCTGGTGAACGGCGGGACATACTTGTCGATACGGCAGTATGTGCCGAGGCAGCTGATATTCATCGTGCTGGTTACGAAATCATAACCGTTCGCTGCTACGTTGATGGGCAGGGTTTGATTAAGGCGCGGATGCACTCTGCGTTCTTTGCCGCTTAGTCTGTTCATTTCTTTTCTTCCTCTTTACCCGTGGATTTCGTGGCTTTAATCCAGCACTTTTTTGTACAATACATCTTCCCGTTGCGATAATAGCGTCTTAGCTTCTTCAAGGGTTTGTTGCAACCTAAGCAATTCGTCTGTTTCTCGACTACCGGCGCTTCCGCTGCCTTCGCTTGTTCATTAGCCATGTTATTATTACGCTCCTTATTCGTGATTGAGCCGCATTGTGATAAAATCAGATAGATATTTTTTTTCAGCCGGCTCGAATTCTACGAACGTGAGCCCTGTTCTAAATTTGTCCGAATGCGAAGCTGGAGTGGACCGCGTGACTATTCCGATGGGCCGCAGGATCCTGGAAGCTATATTGATCTCCAGATTTACCGCGGTTGATGGAGCAATAAACCTGTTATTTGTAAAGCCTAATCCGCCGACGCAGATATCATCCGTTTGCATGTAATTGATATCGTGCGTGCCCCGGATCTGGTAGCTAACCGGTCCCTTGATCTTTACCCTCGGGAAAAGCCGTTTATTTTGCTGTGCAATCATCATTCGCCTTTTGTGATCCGTGGCTTTTCCAACTCTTACTGTTAATTATAGCATATATTTCCCGGTTGTCAATCCGATTGAAAACGGTTTCACGGGCCGAAATCATCGATGTTTCATTCGATTTCGAAAGAAATGATCACATTGAACGATAATTGCGGGTAATCCAGATCTTTGGGGAACATGGGAAAAGGCGCCGCGATCCTGATGCTGCGTTCCGCGATATCGCGCAAATAATAACTCGGGGTGGATTTGTCTTCCACAAGCCGTATGTCGCGAAGCGACCCGTCCTGGGAGATCACGAAGGACAAAAAGATCTCCCCTGTTTCCGTCCTGGAATAATTCTGGTACGCGGACCTCCTGATCTTCTCCCGCACGAGCTGATAATAATTAATATATGACGGATTGCTGATCTTGGTCATCTCTACCGGAGGCAGGGATATTTTTTTCTTAACAGGAATGATGTCCGGTTTGAGCGTGAACGGTTTGATAAGCGCCGGATCTCCGGCGGCGAACTGTCTGTTCCGTTTTAAAATATTATTCCGGTTTTGAAGGGGGGCCAGCATGTTCTTATTTTCCGCTGTTATTTTCGCGGGGATCCTGTTTTTAAGCTGCTGTCTCATCGCGTTCATCTTGGGGAATTGCGCCGCCGCGGTGTTCTTTATATACACCACTTTAATGTCGCGTTTCGCTTTGTTGTTTTTTAAAAAATCAAGCGACGGCAATTGAACGGCTATAAATGAGATATGCGCGAGCGCCGAGATTATTAATGCCCCCTGGAAGAATTTTTCTGAAGTCATAGTTCAACTATATGATACGCGCCTAATGTTGTCAAGCTGTAAAAAAGCTTAAAACATTTTTTTTATTCCCCCGGTTATTGAAAATCCCGGAGTCGGATAGTCTTTGATAACCTGGTATTTGCGGTTAAAGATGTTTTTCAGCCACAGGTATCCGGTGATATTATTATTGATCTTTTGGGATATGTCGAGGTTGAAAACATAAAATTCCTTTACCGACGCCGTGTTGTCGGAGTAGCAATATCTGCGATCCGTGAATTGTCCGCTGAATTCGCAGGCCAACCCGTTTATGTCGTGGTATTGTAATGCCGCGTCGACCTTGTGTTTGGGTTGATAAGTAAGGTATTTGCGCGTATGTTTGTCAGTCGCTTTTAAAAAAGTGTAGTTTATATCCAGGTTCAGATATTGCGTAAGTATATACGTGTTTTCAATTTCCACTCCCTCCATCCGCGCTTTGTTCACATTCATAGGGGTACTGACCCAGTTTTCATCTGTTTCCCAGGCGATCAAATCAGTAAAATCGTTACGAAAACAAGTAATCGATGTGGTTATTTTTTCATAGAAGCGGGTGTCTATTCCTATTTCTTTGGTGATGCCTTTCTCCGGTCTTAGATCCGGGTTGCCTTTGCATCCCCAACTGTCAAGAGACCAATAAAGGTCATTGAATGTCGGAGCGCGGAATGAACGGGCGATCGAAAAGCGCAGGTTATTGTTTTCCTTGATATTATATACCGCGCCGAAACTGGGATTGGTTTGCGTGCCGAAATTGGAATAATCGTCAACGCGGGTTCCGAGATTCAACTTGAGCTTTTCGAACAAGTCCACGTGGTTATCCATGTATCCTGCCCGGATGTTGTATTTATGTTTGTCGCTGGCCGTGCTGCTATTCAGGTTAGTTACGTAGTTAAATCCATATGTCCCCTGGAATGTGTCTGTGAATTTTTTGCTTACCTGAGAATTCAATCCCCGGGATTCTGTCGTGTGCACGTCTTTTTTATCCGCGATATCCGACGGACCGGGCGTGTTTTCCATGAATTCCAGGCGGTCGCGGTTCGCGTATATCTTGGTGGAGAAAGACAGAGTTTCGTCGGGCTTGAATTCCCAGTTCAGGTCCTGAAAGTTTTTTATATTGATTTGTTTATCGTCTACGTCCGGAGAGTTCACAGACCCCGGAGCGCCGCTTTTACTTTTATACGCCCCGGAACTGAATTTCATGAGGTTATCGTTGTTCAGGCTATACTCAAGTTTGCCGTTCATATCGCGGCCGTCGAATTCGGAATTTTCCCGGTAACCACCGGAATACTGGTATTCAGTATTGAAAAGATAACCCAGACTGCCTATTCTGGCGCCGTGGGAGAGTTTTTCATTATAGGTGCGGAAAGTCCCGAAACCGGAGAAAACCTCGGTTCTCTGACCGTCTTTAGGGGGATTCCTGGTTAAGATATGAACTGTTCCTCCCATGGCGGATGATCCGTAAAGGCTGGATCCTGGGCCGTGGACTATCTCGATCCGATCTATATTACCGAGGGATAAAGCGGTTAGATCCATTTCCCCGTCTCTGGGGTTATTTACCGGCCTGCCGTCCACCATGACTAATATCTGGGCGGAGGTCGATCCGCGCATGCGCGCTGATTTAGTGCCGCTTGCTCCGCCGTAATCGGAGATGTTCATTCCGGTAAGCCCGGTTAGTACATCGGTCAGATCCCGGCTGGTTGAAGTTTGTATCTGTTGGCCGGTGATCACGTCAACCTTTACCGGAGAATCTCCTATTGGTTCTTCTATCCGCGACGGCGTGACTACGATCTTACTGAGATCTACGCTGCCTTCTTCCGCCCGGCTATGCGTAAAACCGCATAAACACATTATTGAGACTAACCCCGGAATTAATAAGCTCTTGTTCATTTTTGACTCCAATAAAAAATCCGAAATTCAGGATTCGGATTTAGTTAACATTCCCTTTCCTGCGAAGGTGTTTCCCATTGAATAAGCGATCGACCGGACTCCCTCCTGTGGAGGATTACCGTTGCGCGACAGCCCCTGGGATTACACCAGGAGTTCCTTCGCCTATTCTGTTCGATCCTGTATGCCTTTGTCCTCCTTTCTCTATTGGTATTGCCGGATGTCGAGGAACCAATGCTTCCAAAAACCTTCTTTGATCACAGGTTCCGCCTTGATAATATTTATCGGCCGTTTGAATATCGGTCCATCAACGACTAATGTGTGATACTCGCCATTTTCGCCGCAGGGGCATATTTTTTTGGCTTTTAGCTCTTTAGCCAATTTTTTGTCTACTACCCTGCCAAGATATTCTTCGCCCATTATATCGGCCTTGCAACTGACGATGACGGCTTTGAATCCCGCGTCGACCAGTTCATCGATGACCCCTTCGGCAGAATTGTTCCACAAAGGTTCCAGGGCTTTGATCTTCAGGTCATTGCAGACCCGTTTTATCCAGCTTTCATGCTCAAGAAGATAAATGTCGCCGAATACCATATGATCTATATTTTCACCGCGTAATTCGTTGACCGCGGCCTTAAATTCCTCTTCGTATCTGGCCATATCGGGGCTTACTTCTCTTTGGATCAAAGGTATGCCGATAAGCTCAGCTTGAAACGCGAGCAGTTTTCCTTCCAGCCCGTGGAAACAGCCGCGCTTTGATCCGCGGGAAATAAAATTCAGAAGCAGTTTTACGTCGTAACCCTGCTTGATCGCTTTATAACACGCCAGACAGCTGTCTTTGCCGCCGCTCCATGATGAAATAGCCTTTATAGGCAAATGATAACCAGGCAAAGGATCTCGGTTATTTCATTTGCCGCTCCGAGAACATCTCCGGTTATCCCTCCGAGCCGTTTGGACAGGTATTTTCCGCCAAAATACATTACAAGAGCGCAGATCCCCAGCGCCGCAAGCCCTTGTATTTGACCGATCGCTAAAGAAAGTATCAGTGTGAACGCGGTAGCTATGGCGAAGATTCGCGTATTCATGCCTTCTAAAAAAGCTTTTGCTTTGCCTTCTTCGCGCGCGTAATGGAATCTGTACATTAAAAATACCATTGCCCACCGGCTTATAACGCACATTAGTATTACAGGCTCGATCTGCAGCGGTGCGGCCAGGGATAAGAATAGTGTTGTTTTTAAGAGCAGGGATCCGGCGATCGCGATAGCTCCCATTGTCCCGATGCGGGGCTCGCGCATGATCGCGAGCATTTCCTCCCTGTTCTTCCTGCTGCCTATCGCGTCGAACAGGTCGGCCAGGCCGTCAAGGTGGATCCCGCCGGTGAGGATAGCGAGAAGAACCGCAATGATAGCGCTCAATCCTATATCCGGAAAGTTTATATATTTGCCGAAGATGATCGCCCCGGACAACACGCATCCTATTAGCAGGCCAATAACCGGGAAATACGCCGCTGAACCAGGTAGATCCTTGTTTGTAACGCGTTTAACGCGAACCGGGATGATCGTAAGGAATTGCAGAGCTAATAGTAATCTTTTCATTGTTTCGCCCTGTTGGAAACTCCGGCGCTTTCAAAGGTTGCCATTTGCGTCAGGATCTTTATAGACGCGTCCGCCAGGGTCATACC
>JBAYMQ010000016.1:0-9179 GCA_041663465.1 Candidatus Omnitrophota bacterium
GAGCCTTTTGCCAGGCCGGATATATTGGAGATCATTGAATACGCAAAGCGTCTTGGGTTCATGGTAACTATTAATACAAATGGGTCGTTTCTGAACGGCCCGATCGTCAGGGAGCTGGCAAAGATCCGTCCTGATAAGATCGACATAACTTTGCCCGGGATGAGTAAACCCGTGTTTGAGAGTATTACAGGCGTCCCGGGTTCGCATAGGGCTGTATTTAAGGCAATAGATAACCTGCGCGGTAACGGGATCCCGGTGGGATTTAAAAGTTGCTTACTCAAACAGAATGCGGGGGAGATCAGGGCTATACAAAGGTTCGCGCGCGCGTTGAATGCGGCGCACAGGCTGGATACGTTCTTATGCCGCAGGCTTGACGGTTCGCCGGAACCGTATGCGCTCAGGGGATCCTTGCCGGAAACGGGAAAGAATAAAGCAAAGGTCGGGGCAGTGCGGGCAAGCGAATGTTCCCCGGGTGAAAAACAGAATGCGCGATCCTTATTTTTCTGCGGAGCCGGCAGGTTCCAGGCGGCGGTTACTCCGGCAGGCGAGTTGAAGTTGTGCGTTATGATAGCGGAACCGAAATACGATATTCTCAAGTCGGGTTTTTCTGCAGCCTGGAAGAGCGCCGGCCAGTTTATCAAGAATATAAGGCCCGATAATACTTATGCGTGTTCGGGGTGCGGCCATAAGCTTTATTGCATTTCATGCCCGGCCAGGGGGTGGTTGTACGCGAAGAATTTCTCAAGTTGTGATCCTTTTGTGCGCTCATGGTTAGGGCAGCCCGGAGAAAGTTATGCAAATCGCGGTTAAATTAAAGATCGCCGGTATAATTATCCATATTTGCAGCGACAGCCGGCAGATAAAAATACCCGAAAAGAAAAGGAACAGGGCGGAACATTATCGTTTCCATAATTTTTTTTATCGGGGATCGGAACGGCCCCGGATAGTTATCTGCGTGTGCGTCGTCGATCGGCTGCCCGAAACAAAAGCCGGCAAGAACGTGTTTATTTCCAGCCACTTTGACGATAACCGGGAGCATTGGAGGATAATAGAAAACGGCGGGCAGGTGATCTACCGCAGTCCCCTGGAAGACGCGGAAACCGTGGCGTTCATACAAAAACGTTTTTCGCGCGTTCAAATTTATCTGTTGCCCAAGCGTAAAAAAGGCAAAGTATGGGAGCTTTCGGATATAATATATAATTTTCTTGAAATACTCCTTATTAATTATCTGGCGATACGGAGTCTGGGTGTTTTTGCCCACGGTGCCGCTATTCGGGATTTAAATAAAAGAGCAATGCTGTTTTGCGGGAAGTCCGGAGGAGGCAAAAGCACTCTGGCCAGGATATGGTTCAAAAATTCAAACGCCGTTGTCCTGAACGACGACAGGATGATCGTGCGCAGGGAGGGAGATGGGTTCTCGCTTCACAGTTCTCCCTGGACAGGGGAGTTCACCCGTTACCTGAGAAAGAAACTGCATCCCGCGCCGCTGGGAATACTTTTTTTTATCCATCACGGCGGGGTGAATACCGCGGCAAGGATCGATCCAGCCCAGGCGTTCAGGGCGTTATACCCGACTATATTCCCGCCTTTCTGGAACAGGCAATGCTTGGAAAATACCGCGCGTTTCTGCCAAAGGCTTGTGCAAAAGATCCCGTGCTACAGGATCTGGTTCGCAAAAAACAAGAAGGTCATAAGCTTTGTGAGGGAGATCGAGGCCGATGAAAGAGCTGCAGTATAAGACATTCAGCCGTAAAACGCATTCGGCCGGTCTGCTGGAGCGGATCCCCAGTTCCTGCCAGTTCGAACTTACATTCGGCTGCGGTTTGCGTTGCAGGCATTGTTATTCCGATTGCTATAACAAACCTGAATTCATAAGGAAAGAACTCGGCACTGAATCCGTGAAACTGTTGTTAGACAAGATCCGCCGGCAAGGAGTGATCTGGCTGTGTTTTACCGGGGGGGATCCTTTGACGCGCAAGGATTTCTGCGAGATTTATTCTTACGCTCGAAAAAAAGGTTTTTTGATCAGCGTTTTTACAAGCGGTTATTCTTTGAACAACAGGATACTGGAACTTTTTAAAGACCAGCCGCCTTTTGTGGTGGAAATTACCCTGAACGCGGCTGATAAAAAAATGTATGAGCGCATTTCTCAGGTAAGGGGATCGTTTTTAAGGGCGGTTAACGGTATCAAGGCATTAACCCGCGCCAAGATCGCCGTAAAGATCAAAACAATGGTGACAAAGGATAATATCGGGGCTGTCGGCAGGATAAAGAAGTTCCTGGCGGACAACGGCTATGGGTTTGATCCGGATTATTATCTGTTCGCGCGGTTGAACGGGGATATCGCTCCTTGTGAGCTTCGGATATCGCCGGCGCAGGTATTGGCCTTCGCGGGCAAAGGGAAGCTTAATTCAAAAGATCCGCGGATCATGCCGGCGCGTAATTTAAATAAAAGACTTTTTTGGTGCGCCCTCGGCGCCGGGCAGGAATTCCATATCGATCCTTATGGAAATATGTTTTTATGCCCGGTTATCAGGGATTCCCCGGTGAATATTGTAAAACGCCCGATAGCTCCGGCGTTTAAAAGAATGATCGCGGAAGTGCGCGATCGCGTGTGTTCAAGCGCGGCGAAGTGCGCGTCCTGCGAGTTCCGGGCGTGGTGTTTGAATTGCCCCGGGAAAGCGTATTCGCAAACGCGGGATATGGAATCTCCCGTGCCGTATTATTGCGCGTTGACAAAACAACTCATAAAAGATGATAAAAGACCGGGTTAAGGTTTATAAGAGGTTTGTGGGATATCTTGCGCCATATCGCAGGGAGTGGCTGGTCATACTGGCCTTGAGCGTCGCAGGCGGTTTTTTAAGCCTTGGCGCGCCTTTTCTTACCAGATGGGTGGTAGATGTTTCTTTATTAAAAAAGGATTTCAAGTCTTTTCTTATTTATGCCTTTATCGGAGGCGGTCTGTATGTTCTGGGGGAGATATTGAATTGGTCCCGTTATTGGCTGGAGCGGACGATAAGATTAAGGGTAAATTTCGATCTGAACAGGAAAATATTCCAGCATCTTCAAAGTCTTTCGTATTCCTGGTTCCAGCGAACATCTGCCGGCGAGCATATCTTCACGGTCAATTACGATATCGAGACCGTGACGGAGTTTATCACGTCGTCGCTGCCTCAACTCCTGTCGGTTGTCCCGAGGTCGGTGTGTATTATAGCCATAGTGTTCTATTTTAACTGGAAAATGGCTTTATGCGCTTTGCTCCTGGCTCCTTTTTTATTCCTGCCGGGTTATCTTTACAGCCGTATTATGGAAAAACTTTCCCAGCAGATAGTCGGAAGTTCTGAAAAGGTCTTGGTCTGTCTCCAGGAGATATTCTCGCACATGCAATTGATAAAAGTGTGGGGGGCTGAGAAAAAAAGCGCGCGCGGTTTCCTTCACGCGTTGATCGCCAATATCCGGGTATCTGTGCGTTATCTTAAGCCTGAGATCGCGAGCGGAGTCACCGCGCAGATCTTCGCTAAATGCATTATGGGTTTGATAGGTTTATTCGGAGGGTATCTCGCTATAAAAGGCGATATGACATTGGGGACGCTGGCAGCCATCATGGTTTATTTGACCCAGTTAATAGGATTACAGTCCCAAATCGCTTCGTTCTGGCAAGCGAACCTGGCAGGGATCATTTCCTGTAAACGCGTGGCCGATATCCTGGATACGGCGCCTTTGATCAAAGACGGCCCGGACGCGCGGAGCCTCGATATAGGCAAAGGGGATATCCGGTTCAAGGGCATCGGATTCGGGTATGTCCCGGGAGAATTCGTCGTTAAAAATTTAAGTTTCTCTATACGACCCGGGGAACATGTCGCTTTGGCCGGCCCGTCGGGAAAAGGGAAGACAACTCTTTTGAGCCTCATGGTCAGATTGTATGATCTGTGGGAAGGGGACATTACTTTCGACGGCTGTTCCATCAGATCTCTTTCTATCAGATGCCTTAAAGATCAGATCGGCGTTGCCATGCAGGAACATTTTTTATGGGATGACACGATCCACAATAATATTACATACCGCGTTCCCTGGGCGACAGTAAAAGAAGTGGAAGATATCGGGCGCGTTGCCGGCCTTGACGATCTCGCGCGGGCATTGCCGCTTGGTTACCAGACAATGATCGGAGAGAATGCTTGCAGGATATCGGAGGGGCAGAAGCAGAAGATAGCGATCGCGCGCGCTTTATTCAAAAAGCCGAGGATACTGATCCTGGATGAAGCGATGAGCGCGATGGATTCCCAGAGCGAGGAAATGGTGCTGAAAAATATCAGGGAGCGCTATAAATCCATGACCGTTATCATTGTTTCCCATCGTTTCTCGACTTTAAAGGGCTGCGATCGCGCGCTGTATTTGGCTGGGAAAGATACGCTGATAGAAGGCAATATGGGAGAATTGCTGCGGGGCGATCCGGGTTTTCGCCGGCTTTTTGCCGGTCAACTGGAGAAAGAATAGGGCTATGTGTATAAGATGCGTGAGGTTTTTTTTAACGCGGGTTTTCATAAAGATCTCTTTTCTTTTTTTAGAACTGTCGGATTTTTTTCATTCTCTTCCTGTGGCGGTGCTTAAACCGGCCGATCTGATAGAGATCACCAAACGGCATTATGCCAAAGCGTATATCGTTGAGGGCTGGATAGACAATGTTTGTATGGGGTTGTCCTCCGCGGAGGAAATATTTTGCGGGAAATACGGATCTGCGGGATCAAAAGCGCTGGTTGTCGGCTGCGGACCGGGCAGGGAGAGCATAGTTTTGGCCCGGCGGGGTTTCGAAGTAACGGCGATAGACTCGTCTTTGCCCATGATCGAGGCGGCAAGAGGCAAGATCGGAGCCGCCGGAGTAAACGTCGATCTGCGGTTATTGAGCCTGTACGATATCGGCGGTATGGAACAGCGTTTCGATATGATCTTTTTCGGCGTGAATTACGGAATGATCCCGACCCGCGCATTGAGACGTGAGGCGCTGCGCGCCGCTAAAAAGATCTTGAAACCGTCCGGCGCGCTGTATCTTTGTTTTTCGGAATACGAACCTTCCAAGTACGCCGGATTGAAGTATTTTTTGTATAAGACGATCTCTTATATTGTCTTCGGGAACAGGACGGTCGAAAAAGGCGATTTAATGTGCGGCCCGGGAGAATTCCATCACTGCTTTGATTCTATCGATGATCTTACCAAAGAGATCGGATCCGCCGGGTTATTAGTCGATGCCGCGCTTGAGGAAGAAAACGCGCTTTTTTTAAAGGGCGGAAGCGGATGAATAAAGCGAATGAATTGATCCGGCTGCTGTCATTCGGGGACATAGATCTATCCCGCAGGGAACGGATAATTCATTTAGCCGGTGAACGTTTCGATTGGGATTATCTGGTCGCGGCCGCGAGCCGCGAAGGCGTAGCGTGTGTCATTTATGACCGTTTGAACAAGAGCGGCCTGCGGGATATCGTTCCTGCCTCTGTTCTCGCCGGTCTGGGGTCGGTCTATTATACCCATTCCGCTCAGAATACGCTTCTCCTTGAAGAATTCAAGTCTGTCATTCCTGTTTTGAATGACGCGCGCGTCCCGGTCATATTGTTGAAAGGGTTATTCCTGGCGGACAGCGTTTACGGGAATATTGCGTTACGGCCGGTCAGGGATCTTGATATCCTGGTCCGCCGGCGGGATGTGCTAAAAACCGTCAGCGCCCTGGGGTCTATAGGTTACGCGCCCATAGCCAACGTTGAAGAACGGCTCGAAGACAGGTTCGCTTATTCGGTGACGCTGGCAAAACAAGGCGTCGGCATTGATGCCGGCGCGTCAATCGATCTTCATTGGCACATTTTAAACGCCAGTTGGTTGATCGGGTTACGCTCTGAAAAATGCGATGTGGAACGCTTTTGGGATGGCGCCGAATTTGCAACCGTCTCCGGCATTAAGGCGCGGGTATTATCTCCGGAGCATCTGCTGATAAGCCTGGCGGTTAATGCCTTTACTCATTGTTACCAGCGCCTTATTTTGATAGTGGATATCGAGCGTGTTTTAGCCCGTTATGGCGGAGCCATTTCTGTGGATTCTGTTTCCCGGGAAGCGGACCGCTGCGGCCTCGGCAATGTTATCGATCACACACTGAATAATATCCTTCCGGCCGCGCGGTCCGGAAAATACCGCGGGCGTCCGGGAACTTTTATATTTAAACGTGAATATCGCCCATTCAGGCCCTGTCTGATGTATATTTTGACGTGCCGCGGTATCATTGCGAAGTTCAGGGCTTTTTTAGAAATAGGTAAAGTTATAACCTATGTGTTTTTCTCGCGTCTAAAGGCTAAAAACACTTGATAACCCATTGATTCTATGATATGTTAAGTAAAAGACTAAGGGGGGTATAAGTGCCGCAATACGAATTAAATCTACGGGATTATTTGCGCATATTCCACAAGCGCAAACTTATTATCATTTTCACCTTTCTTATTGTTACCTTGGGGAGTATTCTTTTGATTCCCAAGGAAACGCCTATCTATAAAGCCAGCGCCACAATAAAGATCGAAGAGCGTAAAACTATCGCGGGTCTTCTGACCGAATGGATCGCGTTCAACCCCGGCGACGTCATGCAGTCGGAATCCAGGTTTATAACCAGTTTTCCCGTTTTGGTGAAAGTAGGCGCGGTTATGAAAACCATTCCTTTGGAATGGTTTGTTGAAACAGAACGTATCGGAGCGGGCGCGGTAAAACTAAAAAACGGCAGGGATCTTGAAACTACATACGCCTCTCTTCAGAACAGGGCTCTCAAGCCCGAGCGGATCGAGGAGATAAGCAGGGTGGTCGATTATCTGCAGGGCAAAATGGTTTCTTCGGATCGCGTCGAAGAGGTCAACCAGATAGTCAGTTCCCTGCAGGGAAGCCTTTCCACGGAACGCGTGGCCGATACTAATATGATCAGGATCACGGCTACCATGGATAAGCCCAAAGACGCCATGGATATGGTAAACGTGGTTTCCGAAGTGTATATACTTGAAAATCTTAATGAAAAAAATAAACAATCCAGGCACGCCCGCGAGTTCATTGAAGAACAATTGACTAATCTTGAGAATAAACTGAAAGACACGGAATCAAAGCTGAAGCATTTTGACGACGGGTCGGCTTCCCAGGTGAAGCTGGCGGAGCCTATCGAAGCGAAACTTGTGGAATTGCAGTTTAAACTTGCTGAATTGCTGCAAAAGTTCACTGAGAAGCATCCCCAGGTCATTCAGCTGCGCGATCAGATCAAGGGGCTGCAATCGCAGGTGCACGGTTTCTCGGACAAGCAGCTTGAATATTCAGGGCTTGTCCGCGAGGTGGAGGTTAATCGCAAACTGTACGGCATGCTTAAAGAAAAGCTGGAAGAGGCCCGCATTACCGAACAGCAAAAGGTCAGCGATGTTTCTATTGTTGATCCCGCGATCATGCCAAGCACGCCTATTACGGCGGATAACCGTATAAAGGTCGTTATGGGAGCCTTAATGGGGCTGATCCTGGGAGTCGCGTTCGCGTTCATCCTTGAGACCTTTGACACATCCATAGGCACGATCGAAGATGTTGAAAATGTCATCAAACTGCCGGTCCTGGGTATTATCCCTCCCGTGGAAGATGAATTGGGTTTTCATAGAAGTTTTTTAAACAAGATCAAGGACCGTTTTATCCCTCGAGTGAAATCCGAAAGTGAAGAGCGGATGGTGCATTTGTTCGCGCATTACCAGCCGCAGTCGCCTACAACCGAGGCGTTCCGTAATATCCACACGAATTTAAAGCTCGGCTCGGAACGCAAAACTATATTGGTTACAAGTTCGGGGCCGCGTGAAGGCAAATCGAGCGTGGTATGCAACCTGGGGCTCGTTATGGCGCAGATAGGTTTAAAAACCCTCCTGGTATCGACCGATATGCGCCGGCCGCTTATCGAAAAAATGTTCGGCGTCAAACGTGAACCCGGCCTCAATGAAGTCGTTATGGGAACGGTTCCTCTGGACGCGGGTTTGCGGAATATTACGGATATCATGCTGGGGACAATAGGGCTTGAAGATATCCGGAAAACCCCTGGGATCGAGAATATCTGGATATTGCCCGCGGGGCATTTGCCGCAGAATCCGGTAGAGATCATTGATTCCAAGGCGTTGGGCGAGCTGATCACAAAATTCAAATCGCGTTTTGACGTGATAATTTTTGACGCTCCTCCGGTCCTTCCGGTTACCGATGCCAGCCTGCTCGCGCCTAAGATCGACGGGGTCATTATGGTATACGAAATAGGCCGGACCAGCCGCGAGGGGCTCATGCGCGCCAAGGTCCAATTGGAAGCGGTCAATGCGAAGATCTTCGGTGTTGTCCTCAATCATACCCAGGCCCAGACGGAACAGATTTCCGCGTATCCGTACTACAAGAGATACAAGTATTACGGTAAAGAAGATCCGCAAACCGAAGACCAAAAGGTCCCTTCCAAAAAGAAGGCATAAGAAGAGTGTGGCGCGAACTATATGCCAGGACATAAGGGTCAGGTTTCTATAGGCGTTGTAATATCTTTTTTCATCCTCGCTGCTTTTATCCCTTTTATCATACTCGGTTTTCCCATCCATCAGTCGTTCATTGCATTTGTCGCTCTTGTCCTTTTTGCCATCGCGTTCCTCAATACGGATATAGCTCTGGTCATCGTGATCCTGTCGATGCTTTTATCCCCGGAATTGCGCGCGGGCCAGATCGCGAGCCGCAATATCAATATCCGGGCGGAAGATCTGTTTATCTTTGTCATTTTCTTCGCCTGGATGGCCAAAATGGCCGTGCGTAAGGAGTTGGGTTTGATGCGTCGCAACCCTCTCAACGGCCCGATCCTGATCTATATCACGGTTTGTCTTGTTTCTTCCCTTATGGCGTTGATAGGGGGCTCCATAAAATTCAGGGATTCGTTTTTTTACTTGTTGAAATATTTCGAATATTTCCTGATCTTTTTCATGGTCAGCAATAATCTGCGCACATTGGCCCAGGCCAAGATGTTTATTTTCTTTTTGCTCCTGACCTGTTTTATTGTTTGTTGTATCGCGTGGTCCCAGATCCCGGCCGGGGAACGTATTTCAGCGCCGTTCGAGAGCGAAGGGGGAGAACCCAATACATTTGCCGGTTATCTATTGTTGATGATGGCGCTTATCATA
>JBAYMQ010000017.1:0-9074 GCA_041663465.1 Candidatus Omnitrophota bacterium
GCCCTTTGGTCAAATATTTTTTTTCAGAATACGTCTGAACGATCTTCCCTATGAACACTTCATCCACCGAAAACTGCAGCGTCTGGATAAGCTCGCATTCCATACTAAGGCTGCATTCGCCTATCATGGGAGCGGCTTTGAGTTTGCCGTAAAACGTTTTGAAAACCTTCGATTTATCGACCCGCAGCCCGGAAAACAAACCGCAATAATCCGTCGCGGACATAAGCTTCGCCGTCGGCAGATTGACCGTAAAACACCCATGCTCTTTTATCCCGGCGTTAGTATAGTGCGACTTATTAAGCGCCACAGATATAATAGCGGGGTCATGGTTCATGATGCCGCAATACGCGACAGCCGCGTAATTGGGCTTGCCCCGCACCGTCGCTCCCACAAGCACCGTAGGCATAGGGTACAGGAATGTTTTCGCGCCGATCTTGATCTTAGCCATAATTCGCATCCTCCGGTTTACAAATATAGGACAATTGTATCATAAAACAACCCGTCTGGCACGCCCATTTTCCATACGCAAAAAAAAGAAGCCGGAATTATTTTAAACCCAAAAAAATAATTCCGGCCCTATTATTCAGCCCTGTTTTCTTAAAGGAACCTTTATTCCGTTTTCTGCCCTTCGATATGCTGCAACGCCTCAACGATCCGCCTCTCAAGGTCGGCTTCCGTTTTTATGTTCTCGCCGTTTATATTCAGACCCTTGAGCATATCGACCAGCCAGGATATGAGCTTTGCGCGCGACACCTTGGAACCCGACGAAAAAAACGCGTCTTTGCCCATTTTATCCAGAAAATCCACTTCATCCCTGTTTAAAAACGTTACAACCCGCTGGTTTCTTTCATGACCCGTTATCCCATCCATACCCCACCTCCTGTGAAAAACAAAAAAATCATCCTCTTTGGTAACGCAGCCTCCCACGATATAACTTTATATGGGACTGTCGCTTTGCGCGCCGGCATTACTGCCGGGTAGCCTTTGTCAGTAGAATGACTCTAAAATCTCTCTACGTACAATTTAAGTATACCACGCCTTGATAAACTTTCAAGGCGTGCAAATGTTCAATTGCACAAAACCGGAAGAAAAAGTTCCATTCGCGCCCGGCGAATTTCTACACCTAAAGCCGCCTGAAAAGCATCAAAACCTCATTTAAAGCTCGCGCTCTTCCCAAATTATATCTGCGCGTCAGAATACGGCAAACATCGCTTGTGCCGGACGAAGTCTCTGCAGCAAATATACCCTTAATGATCCGGCGAGCCTCTTTTACATCCTCATTCCCTCTATATCTTAACAATTCTTTAATCACGGATTCCGGTCCTTCGCCATAATTAGCAACCGAATACCAAAGATCATATGCATCCTTGGGATCATGACGCTGTTCATCCGCATATGCAAAAGCTTTAAGAGTTATAAAAGGCACTATATTAGGAATCTTTATCCCAATTTGCCTATCCGCTTTCCGTATTACCCTCACAAGATAATCCTCGAATACCAAATATACACCCTTGAACTTAGCCGCATCGACCCGCGGCGATATTTCAACCAACTTATCTTTTACAGGAGGGATCCGAGCATCCGCGATAAGATCGAGTTCAATTCGTGTCTGTCCATCAGACTTAATGAAACTGTGATTCATCAAATCGCTGCCATCGCTTAACATATTCCGTTCAAACTCAAGCCCCCTCAACATGCGGTACAATGATTCAGGCGCTGAGGATACGCTGCCAACGAAACGCACCGCCAGATCTATATCAAGCGTTCCCAGATATTCCGATAAATAAGGAAGTTTGTTCTTCACAAGAAGATCGCAGGCAAGTCCTCCCACAAGAAAAAGGCTATCGGAAAATTCCCCTAAACCCTGGTAGAGCTCAAAAAGTTCATCTTTAAGAATAGTGATTGCGCGGCATGAATATTCATCAATCGGTTTTTCACTCATAAATCGCCTTTCTCAACGATTCCATGATTACCGACGCTTGTTTCTCTCCCCTAAGAGGATTCTTTTTGAGATCGGAAAATAACTGCAGATCATCGACCACATTAACACCATTCATCCTCCGGCTGTCCGTGAAAACGGATTCATCATACGGTTCCCTGACAACCAGATTGAACCCTGCAGAGGCTTCAACGGCCGATAACTCACTGGCGGGAAATCCCTCGAACGATTCAACATAAAGGTCTACGACACCAAGCGTGGAAAATGCCGCCACGCGAGAAGCCCCCGCTTCCGCAGTAAACGCATATTTTATGCCTTTGGCCTCAAGCGTTCCGGCGAGGAATTTTATGAGCTCCTCAGGAAACTGACGCCACACATAATAGTTCCTTTTCCTCTCTTTTCTGCGCATATCAGCTTCTACCCATAAGGAAAATAGTTCATCTTTCAGGGCGGTTGTCCAACAACCGGCTTTATTTATAACCAATCCTTGTTCGCTCATACGCCTGACAACGCGCGATACCAACCCCTTGCTCAAGCCGGTCTTTTCAACCAATTCTTTCTGAGTCCATAGTTTACTCCCGCCGCGCAAGAACGCCTTAGAAATACGCGACGCGCGCGAAGAAAAAACAGATTGCTCGTTCCTCATAAAGCCGGAGAACTTCCCGGGATCAAGAAGCTTGTCTTTTTCTATATGTATGTACATCTCCCCGGTATCGATATGAACGTTACCGTACAAATCTATATACCCTATGAAGTTTCTTTGGCACAATTTCTTCCCCTCTTCGCTCATTCTCGGAACAAAAAACAGCGGATACGCTTTTTCTTCGCTAGACATAGTCTTGATTTGATCAACAGATGACCGCACATTTTCAGGATATCCGGACCTTTTCACTTCCACAAAAAAGCTATATTCCATATCTTTAAATCTTGTAGTTAAAACCACATCTGACCGCGTACCAAAACGTTTAATACCGGGCACCGCAAGCATGGGAAGCTCGGCAACAAAGACCATCTTTAGATACCCTATTAATTTATTCTCTGGAATTTGCATAATTATTTTACTCTGAGTTATGGTTTACAACGTTGTAAACCTATACGTAAAGTAAACCATATAAACATAACTTTGTCAAGTAAAACGGTTAATAAAAAATCCCCTGCCTTTCAGCAAGCAGAACGAACTGCCCTCTGAAAAACAAGAGATCAATTTAAACCGTCCGGAAAAACCGGATCAGCGTTTAACCGTGTTCTAAAAAGCGTTGATCTTTTTCCTGCGCACTAAATACAACCCAATTCCGCCGATAATAAATAACGCCGAGCTTACAGGTTCCGGAGCCGCTGTTACCGTTACGACCATATCCTGAAAATCATTGTCTCCGGTCGCGAACTTCATATCCTCCCAACCGACCATCCATTTCGTGCCTTGCTCCAACGCGTACACCAAACCCTGAGGGGCATTGCTGCCGTTATTATTCAAAAAGCGGTCGGTATAAAAAATGTTGTTATCCGCGGTCTTCAGATATAATCCGAAATTGCCGTTAATGACGGCAGACGCGGCCGCGCCCGGGCCATCCTGCCCGAGGAATACAGGAGTATATACCAGATTGCCGGCCCCCGAACCCTGGTAATAACCCATTATATTGTTGTTGGCATAACCCGCCAGTTCCAGATTCAATGTAAACTGCGAAGAATATCCGCTATTAGACCAATAATAAGGATCAGGATCGGTAAGATACCCGGTTTGCGCGTTTACCGCGCTTCCCTGGCTGTCGATCACGTCTTGAAGATACTCATAACCCATCCGATTGCCCGCATCGGTACTTCTGCCCCAGAAATTATCGGTCCATTCAAAATCAGCGGCGCGGGCCGCGGAAACTGTTCCAAAACAAACCACTAAAACCAACAAAAGAACCATTACCCTTAGACGCGTTATCATATCCCCGCCTTCTGTGTTATTCTCCTACGAAAACAAAATAATCCAATTCCTCCGATAATGAACAAAGCCGAACTTACCGGCTCAGGAGTAACGATCGGGCTGCCCCCGCCCATCGAAGCCCATTCGCACGCGGTTAATTCCCGCGTAGTTATGCTGGTGGAAGTAACATCCGCGAGCCACCTTCCGGTAACCGTATTATCCAAAGCTGTCATATAAAGCAACTGGGCGGATTCTTTCTTCCCGTAAAAATTAAGCGTAAAATATGTAGTGTCTTCGGTCGCGGCCCCCACAAGATACGCGCTGGCTAACGAATCCTGCATAGCGGTCCATCCCGCCGTATAATTAGTAAACACCGGATTATCAAAAGCATCTCCGGATTTACTCCAGATGTCGATCTGATTATATTGCTGGAGAACTCCGCCATATCCCACTCCGTCCTCCGAAGCCGCTATTGACCAATCGTATTTCCAATTTCTCGCGAATGCCTGGGTAGCAACCGAAGCAAAAAGGAACAGGAACAAAATAGTGATCATGCACAAACGATGTACTTTCATTGCCATCCTCCTCTTAAACATTCTAAGCTCTTTATTAAAGTGCTTCTTTACAAAGAAAAAAATTTCCCCGGGTCTTCCCGGCAAACCACAGCCGACTAAAACTCTTCTAATACGATCTTCCATTTTTTGTAGCTTAAAACGCCCCTTTTCTATATTATATGTAAAGTATACCCACCAAGGCGATATCCTGCCACCTATTTTTTGTAAACCCGCCTTAACGCGGGAATGGCACATAATGTATCAATAGCAACTTTGACAATACCGTCAAATAGCATTTTTAATATAAATTACAAAAAACAATAACATATTGCAAACAATCATGTTATGTTAATATAACATCCGGCTGCGCTTGACCATAAAAAATGCGATCATCTATACAAATTAGAACGACAATTCTCTATTTTTCAAGCTAAATTTTTGACCCTAAACGATTATTAATAAATACTTAAAAAAAGTCTTGACAAATAGTCGCTTTTTTAGGATAATCTATTATTCGCTTGGAAACGGTTTACTCAACAGAACGTCGGGAGAAAAAGGGAAGAAGATGAAAAAGACAATTGTACTATTGGGATTGATTTTCGCGGCATTAACCTGGACACCGGCATACGCCGATACCGCTTCGATGTACTTCAGCTCTTCACAAGGCGGCGCGTCCGAAACGGTTTTTGATCTGAACAGCGCGCTGTGGATGTACACTCACCTGCCTCTTTCAGGCGCTAAAAGCTTAACGAATTTCTGGATCACTTCTCCTTATGACGAGAGTTATTACAAAACCTACAAGGCGTCTGTGGCTCAAAACACCTGGTACGACCTTACTACCATCACCTATACCGACATCGATGACAATACTTATTCATGGAACGACATCAAAACGCTCGGCACATGGGACATGGTCACCTCTTATACGTATCCGGCTCCAAACGGAGCTTCTTCCGGCAGCATGGAATCCGGGTTTACCCTGGTTCCGGAGCCGATCAGCTGCACGCTCTTTCTTTTAGGCGGCGGAGCGCTGTTTGCCATCCGCAGGAAGAAAGCGCTGCATATTTAAGTTTTACTTGACAAAAGCATGTTATTTTAGGAAAATATGTCCGTCGTTTAGATATCGTTAAACGAAAAATCCGGGCTAACGGACATATTATGAATAAAATATCCGTATTATTCGCGTTCATTCTTGCGGCGTTCGCATGGACGCCGGCATACGCCGATACCGCCTCTACGTATTTCAGCTCTTCGCAAGGCGGCGCGTCCGAAACGGTTTTTAATTTAAATAGCGCGCTGTGGATGTACACTCACCTGCCTCTTTCCGGCACAAATGGCCTCACAAATTTATGGATCACTTCACCTTCCAACGCAAGCTATACATATGTCTACGCCTCACCCATAGCCCAAAACAAGTGGCACGACCTTACTTCACTTACCTATAGCGATTCTTATTCATGGAACAATATCAAAGAACTCGGAACATGGCATACCGTCTTCTCATATTCTTATCCGTCTCCGGACGGAGCTTCTTCCGGTATTATAGAATCCAGCTTTACCCTGGTTCCGGAGCCGGTTAGCGGAGCACTCTTTCTTTTAGGCGGCGGTGCGTTATTTGCCATCCGGAAGAAAAAAGGTTAAACCCAAAATTCCTATTAGAAATAAAAAAACCCTCGTCCGTATGAACGAGGGTTTTTTATTCGGGTTTTTGCGGATTTAAGGGCCGCCCAGAATAAAATAACCTATCCTCCCGGTAATGATCCCCAAATAGGTGCCCATTATATTACCGAAGACGGCCAGAAGAAGCCCCACCGATGCCAACCCAGGTTGATACATCGCCGCAACCACAGGCGCCGAAGCCACTCCCCCTATATTCGCCTGGCTGGCTGTCGCGACCAAAAAAAGCGGAGCGCGAATAAACCTGGCGGCAATAAGCAGGACTACCGCGTGAATAGCAACTATCAGAAATCCGGCGCCGATAAGCGCCAACGCCGCGCCGGGGCTGTCTATGCTCGACTTCGCTCCAATAGATGTCAATACGAAATAAAGCAGATAATACCCGATGTCAGTGGCTCCCTTATTCCCGAGCTTACGGCAGGGCGTGAATGATAACGCGATACCTATGCAGGAAACGCAAATTATCATCCATGCGTAGCGGGAAAGCACATTAGGGATCTCCGGGATCAAACCTGAGATCTCGCGCGAAAAGAACATTCCCAATAACGCCACGGCGGCAATAAGCATGAACGCGGCCGGAGATTTACCGGAGCTGCCGGATTGACAGTCGCGGCCTTTTACGCGCGAAGCCAGATCGTCCAGAAGCCTGTTATCGGCCCTGTTCCATTTGTCAAAAACAGCTTGCGCGCCCGCAAAAGCTATAAGAAAAGCCATCCAGGTATACGGCACGACCGTATCCACTATTACCATCGGGGCAAAGACAGCGTCCGGCGTAGACAACGACTCTTTGACCGCGATCATGTTGGCGCTCCCTCCGATCCATGACGCGCTGAGGCTGCCGAATCCCGACCAGGATTGCGGTCCGAAGTGCCGGCCGAAAAAGAAAAGCACTGTTGAAGTCCCGAGCATTACACCGAAACTTCCCGCAAGCATCATGATCAAACTTGCCGGCCCCAAACGCGCTATGGCTTTTATATCGGATGAAAGAAGCAGCAACACGAGGCTCGCTGGCAAAACGTAATCGGCAATATGCTTATATACGGAGCTGGCGGGATCCAACAGGCCGAAGGTCGCGCAAAGCATGGGCAGGAAATATATCCAAAACACAGGGGGTAAAAAAGAAAAATATTTTTTAAGACGCGGCCTTGTTGATACCCATAGAACGCCCGCTTCAATACAGGCCAGCGCGGCAACCACCGCCAGAGGGTGACGGATCATGATCTCTCAACGGGTATTATCCCGATCCCGGCCTTTACCCGCGAAAGATCATAGACGCCCGCGCGGCTCAACCAGGGGTTACGGTCATAGCCCCGTTTAATAAAAAACGGCGTATCCAGGTCTATGAAATCAAAGCAGCCCAATCCCGCGGCCATATGCGCGGACGCGGTCGTAGCCAGCGAGCTTTCCATCATTGCCCCGATCATCAAACGGATATTGTTCGCGCGGCACAAACGCGCGATCTCGCGGCTGTGCACGATACCGGTCTTCATTACTTTAATGTTTATTGCCGGCACAGCCTTTTCCCTTATAATACGCAAACAATCCCCTATTGACGAACAGGACTCATCGGCGCAAACCGGGACAGAAGACTTAGCCGCGACTTCTTTAAGGCCGTCCCAATCCGCCTTTTTTACAGGCTGCTCCAGGAGCGCGGGAACGATCTTCATCCTCTTCAGTTCGCGCAGGAAACGCAGCATCTCTTCAGGCGTATAGCCCTGGTTGGCGTCTAACAACAATTCGCAGCCTCGACAGGCGCGGCTAACAGCGGCTACGCGGGATAGATCCACGTCAAAATCCCCTCCGATCTTGATCTTGAATTTACGAAAACCCCGGCGGTAAAAACGCGCGGCGCCCGCCTTTGTTTCAGGAAGATCCGACAAAACAATAGTAATATCGGTAGTGAGTTTGCAAGGCGTAACGCCAAAAAGTTTCCAAAGAGGAATACGCATGCGGCGCGCAAGCGCGTCAAAAACAGCCATTTCTACTGCCGCCAACGCGGCCTTATTAAGGGGCCGCTCGGAGTGAAGCCAGGAGGAAATTTCAAGATAACGGGAAAGGTCTTTGCCGATCAACTTCCGGCCTATACGGGTCAAATTAGCCGCGGTTTGCGCCAACGTCTCACCGGTGATGTGCGGCGCCACACCCGCTTCGCCATATCCTTTTGTGCCATCGCTTAATTCTATGACAAAAAGCGCGTTTTCAAGAAGGGAGTGCTGACCTGTGGCAATACGGAAAGGTTGGTTAAGCGGAGCCCGCAATATCCTCGCCTCGCAGGATACAGGGGTATACGCATTACATAATTGTCTCAAAGCTAACGTTTTATGCCTTGTTGAATTTTCTTCTGCTGAACGCCAGCGCCGCGCCGCCTATCAGGAACAACCCCGCTGAAATAGGCTCGGGCGTAGTGGTGATAGTCGTTGAAAAATACCGGGTTGCGCCTACGTCTTTTGATCCGTTAACATTTGTCCACAACCAATGCGCTTCTGAAGAAATACTTCCGGTAGACGCGCTTCCCCAGGGAGCCACGCCATTGGCGCCGCGATCGTACGCGCTCGCCGACAAACTCGAAGCATAAGCCGCGTCAGAGTAGACTTCCCAGTTTTCGAACGTGGTAACCAGCGAAGCACTGTTGTTGGCGACAAAAACATAATTAGGATTATTAAGGGTCAGATCTCCGATGAAACCTGCTCCCGAACCGCCGGCATCCCACGCCTTGACGTGCAAATAATAGGTCGTCAAACTGCTGAAATCCAGGCTAAGCGTTTCAACGCTATTCCAATCAGAAGCGCCCATATCAGACGAAAGAACCAACGTGCCAAGGGTATTGGCATTCTCGCTCAGATAAACTTCAAAATAATTGTCGGCTGTCAGATCTCCGGTAAGGTCAGCGGCGTACGCGGACGAGACGCACAAAAGTAATCCCAGGACAATAGATATTATAGTTGTTTTTTTCATGTTACTTCTCCTCTTTCACGTAATAAGTTTTCAATAA
>JBAYMQ010000018.1:0-9053 GCA_041663465.1 Candidatus Omnitrophota bacterium
CCTGCCTCGGACAAAAGGAACTGCATGCCGCCCCGGGCGATCACCTCTTTAACCGGCAGGCAGGCCAGTTCCAGAATAAAACTCAATTCCGGCAGCGTGACGCCTGAGAATAACCGAAGGGATTTGACTTTCCGGAAATGGAACTGTTTCGCGAGATCAAAATAGAGCTGCTTCTTAGTATAGTGGACACCGCCTATGGAAAGGGCATTGGCTGAAAACACGATCGTCAGGGGCGACGATCCCGCCAGAAGCCGGTCGACCTGGGTTTTTACATCGCCGATCGAAGCGATAAAGGATTTATGGTTCTTGGAGTATAAAGAAATGAAATTAAGCGCAATGCGAAAAGTTTTTAAAAATTCCTGCACCAATACTTCCCTGGGGTCTTCCGGCTCGGTCATTCTTCACCCTTGCGCTATTACAGCACCAACGCGGATATTGTACCGCTAAACAGCCGCTTCTTCAATATATAACGGCGGCGCGCTATACGCGTATCAGGCGGGCGCTGGCGATACGCTTTGAGACCGGTGGATGGGAATAAAACAACCAAACCAATACAGCCGGAGGGTTCCTGTCTGAAAGATTCTGGCCGGACAATTTATCCATAGCTGAAATGAACGCGGCGGACAGGCCCGTAGCTCGCACCGCGGCGGTATCGGCCTCTGATTCAAAACGCCGGCACAAAGCATTTATCACAGGCTGGCTGACCATGCCCAATAACGCAAGATACAAAAGAATAACCGGGATACTTGCCGGATCCGCCAAAGACGGCAATGCCCACAATGACAACGTTGCCGGATAAGTTAAAAAAACACAATAAAAGAAACACGCGGACACCAACGCGGACGCCGACATCAATTTCGTCACATGCCCGCCGCGGCTATGGGCGAATTCATGCGCGGTGATAACAACGATCTCGTCGTCCGTATAAGTCTTCTGCATAGTATCCGACAGGATCACCCGCTTTGTGGCTCCCAGACCGATCAGCGCGGCGTTAGCCTTGGTCGTGCGTTTACTGAAATCAATGTGATATATATCGAGGAGCCGTATTCCCATGGTTTGAGCGAGCGCGCCCAGGCGGGTGCGCAAAGCTCCATCCGGGAGCCGCGTATACTTGAAAAACATAGGCACAACGAACACCGGGATCAGATATGCCAGCACGAGATTAAACGCGATCCAGCCGGCGGATATCCATACCCACCACATCTTGGGATACGCGGTCAGCGCCCAATAAAAAGCGTCAAGGCATCCTGCCGACATTACAAAGGTAAGCAGTCCGGCCTTGGCTTGATCGAAAAACCAGCTTTTCATGGTCTCCCTGGAAAGGCCGAATTGATGTTCAAGCAGGAATGTCTGGTAGAATACCGCGGGAAAAACAACGATGTAATAAACAAGTGAAAAGAATAAAAGGTATACGGGGCCCGTGACCATAGGATCAGCCGTGCCCGCCAGGCTGTTGACGGCGGCTCCCAATCCGGCCGAGAACCCGGAGGTCTGCCAGAAAAAACAAAAAGCCAGAAAAAATCCCGTCTCTCCTATGATGAGACCATATTTAATACGGGAATATCTTCTGGCTTTTTCTTCAACGTCCATGCGGTGCGTTACGCGGGCACCACATTAATGTATGTCTTAACGGATCCACGGGGAGATTTCTTGCGGGTAAAAGCGACTTTGCCGGGGCACAACGCGAACATGGTGCCCGTGCCTTTAACATTCTTGCCCGCTTTATAATGATCGACGCCGCGCGCTAAGAGCTCGCCTGTCTTGACCAACTGCCCCCCGGAAACCTTCATCATCTTATCTTTCTTTGGTGTAGATTTTCCGCCTGCCATGAGATTACCTCCGTTATTATCGTTGAATGAAAAGACCGACTCGATTATTTAATTCTACAAGGGTTTAACGTCCCGGTCAAGGGTTTCTTACGCCAATTCGACCGTTTCCTCTTTATGCGGCATGTACACATTAACGCCCTGCCGGTAGAGCGTATCGAACAATGCCCAGGTTTGCTCCTCATCCCCGTGCACCAGAAACACGCGCTTCAACGGCAGGCACGCCGATACAAAAGAAATAAGATCATTCTTATCCGCGTGGCCCGAGAAGGCGTTGATAACGACAACCTCTGCGTTCAATTCCTGCGGCACTCCGAATATCCGCACGAACCTGTTCTGCTCCACGATCCGGCGGCCCAGCGTATCCTTTGCCATGTATCCCACAACAACGATCATATTGCGGGAATCTTCGATATTATTTTTAAGATGATGCAAAACACGGCCCGACTCGCACATTCCTGACGCCGAAATGATGATCATCGGGCGCTTATCGCTATTGAGCGCTTTGGAGTCCCGCTGATCCCTGATGAAATGCAGGTTCGGCAGATCGAACGGGGAATTCCCGCTGTCTATGGCATGCCTGGTGCTCGCGTTCATATACGCGTAATGGTATTTAAAAACCTCGGTTATCTCGGACGCAAGAGGGCTGTCGACATATATGGGCACCGCCGGCAGCCTTTTCTCATTGTAAAGCTGATTGAGGATATAAATAACTTCCTGGGTGCGCTCCAGCGTAAACGCCGGGATGATGATCTTGCCTTTCCGCTCGACAGCCCGCGTGATAGCTTCCAAAAGCTTATCATTCGCGTCGGAGATCGGGGCATGGCTCCTGCCTCCGTAAGTACTTTCGATTATCAAATAGTCAAGATCCTTGGGAAGGACAGGGTCGTTAAGCATTGGCAGATTCGCGCGGCCCAGATCGACCGCGTACCCCAAGCGGATAGTCCTGGAGCCATCTTTGAGCTCAAGCACTACGATCGACGAACCCAGTATATGCCCCGCGTCATAGAACGTCACGCTGGCGTTCTTGGCGCACAGCGCTTTCTGGTTATAGGACAACGTCTGAAATCTGCGTTTTCCGGCCCTGGCCGCCTCACTCTTGGTATACAGCGGCTCGCGCATCGGCAACCCCAGACGGCGGTTTATCTTATTCACATACCGTATATCTTCTTCCTGGATCTTGCCCGAATCTTCCAGCATTAATTTACACAGATCTTTCGTCGCATGGGTAGAATAAATACGGCACCTGCAACCGCGTTTGATCAGGCTGGGAAGGTTACCGCAATGGTCGACGTGCGCGTGCGACAGGATCAGCGCGTCCATTTCGCGCGGTTTGTATGCGAAATTAGTATTGAGACGGTAAAAATCGTCGCGCCGGCCCTGAAAGAGGCCGCAATCCAGCAACACATGCGCGGTATCGGTCGTAACAAGATGGCTGGAACCGGTAACGGTCCTGACGCCTCCTAAAAATTGCAGAGTAATAGGCATATGGAGAATATCTGATTATTCAACAAACAGGTTGCGGGACGAGAATTTGCCATCCGTGGTCAGGTTGACCCCAAGGCGTTTCAGACCTACGTCATCTCCGGGAGTAGGGATATGGGTCATATGGACCTCGCACCCCCGAAGTTCGACCAGTTTTTTCATTGCCAGTTCCGCGGTATGGTTTGTGGTGGCGCTGATAGATAACGCGATCAACGTCTCTTCAAGATCAAGGCTTTCTGATTCGCAATTCAATATCTTCTCTTTAAGCTTCGCGATCTGATTAATGATATGCGGGGACAGGATAAGTATCTCATCCGGGATCTTGGCGAGAACTTTCACCGCGTTCAGTATAAGGCTCGCAGCCGAATGCATAAGCTTGGAATTTTTGCCCTTTATGATCGTGCCGTCAGCCAATTGGATAGAAGAACCGCAGAACATACCGCTGTTCCCTTTGCCAGATTTTTCCGCTTCGTCCGCCGCGGCGCGCGCTTCCGCTACAACCAGACGATCCGTTACTTTCACGCCTAATTCTTCCATCAGCATAACCACCCGATCCACCGTCTCTTTTCTTTCGATACCCAGGACATACTCCATATTATACCGGAAATAACGCCTGATCAATTCCTGCTTCGCGGCATCCTGCACGGCGGCGTCATCCACAATGCCGAAACCGGCGCGGTTAACCCCCATATCAGTCGGAGAGTTATACAACGGCTGCCCGTCCTTTTGTTCGGCGATCTTGCTCAGGATCAGTTTAAGGATGGGGAAACTTTCGACATCCCGGTTATAATTAACCGACATCTTCCCATAGACATTCAAATGGAACGGATCCACGAGATTAAAATCCTGGATATCTGCGGTCGCCGCTTCATAGGCGACATTGGCCGGATGTTTTACCGGAAGGTTCCAGATGGGGAACGTCTCGAATTTAGCGTAACCGGCATTCTTGCCGCGTTTATGCTCATGATACATCTGCGAAAGACACGTCGAAAGTTTGCCGGAGTTGGGGCCGGGCGCGGTTACAACAACAATAGGCTTGGTTGTTTCCACATATTCATTCCTGCCGAAGCCGGCGTCGCTGACCGCAAGATCCATGTTCGCCGGATACCCCTCGATAGGATAATGAAGATACACCTTAACACCCCTGCGCTCCAGCTTATTTTTGAACATTACCGCGGTTGACTGATTATTAAAACGCGTGATCACCACCGCGACTATATCTATACCCCATTTGCGCAAATCATCTATAAGCTTGAGCGTCGAGGCATCATAGGTAATCCCGAAATCGCCGCGAACACGCCCTTTTTCGATGTCGCCGGCAAAAATACAAAGAACGATCTCGATCTTATCTTTCAGCTTCTGAAGCAGCCGTATCTTGACGTTCGGGTCATACCCCGGAAGCACCCGGGCCGCGTGGTAATCGAACAGAAGCTTCCCTCCGAATTCAAGATAGAGCTTATTGTCGAATTTTTTTACCCGATCCAGGATCGCGGCAGTCTGTTCTTTAAGATATTTGTCGTTATCAAAACCTATGCGCTGTGCCATTTTTCTCCACCGCCTTAGTAATGAAATGATTATAATACACTGCGCCCTTCTTGTAAACAGATTACGGAATAAGCGCGCTGCGCACCTGATCGGAAACCCGCTGGACCTTGAAATCCTTGCCTACGCACGCCCACACGATCTTCGCGGCTACCAGCAACGTAGCGCCTCTTTTGATATCCTGGGAGAAACGGATAGATGAATTCCCTACCGAATCGACGCGGGTATAGATGGCCACGGTATCGCCGTAGCGTGCCGGCGACTTGTAATCCGCTTCGGCGTGAACGACAACAAACGACACGCCCTGATTATACAACGCCCGGACGTCAAACCCGCGTTCCACGCAAAATTCCGTTCTGCCTTCTTCGAGGAATTTCAAATAATTCCCGTAATACACAACACCGCCGGCGTCCGTATCATGATAATAAACTTTTTTTTCAAGAATATGGTCTTTCATATCATTGCGCCAACCCTGCCACAAACCCGGAAGCCCAGGCCCAGGCAAGGTTATATCCTCCCCGTTCGCCGTCCACATCAAGGACCTCTCCGCAGAAATAAACACCCCTCTGGATCTTCGACTCCAGGGTGGCGTGATCGACCTCGTCAGTAGAGATCCCCCCGGCTGTAAACTCCGCTTCATTCCATCCCCTCGTGCCGGACACTTTAAACTTTCGAGTCTTGAGCCCGGCAACAAGATCATCAACCGCGGCAGACTTCAACAACGGTTTATACGCCAAAACAAATTTATCCGGCAATATCCCGGCGAGGACATCCGCTTCAGAGATCCCTTTTTGGAACCGCCGCGACAATTCATCCTTCAAAGCGCCGTGCCGCAAAAACGGCACCATATCCACAACAAGATCCACGGCGCGACCGCCTTTACGATGCAGCGCAACCGAAATATGCCGCGACACATCGAGGGCTGCCGTGCCCGAAAGCCCATACCGGGTAAAAAGCAGCTCGCCTGACCGCGAACAAACCTTACGACCTTCGATGAGCACCTCCACCTGCGCGTCGATCCGCTGCCCCTGCAGGTTGTGACAAAAAGAGTCTTTCACCACCAAAGGCACCGCCGCGGGAACCGGTTCGATGATTGAATGCCCGAGGGCCCGGGCAAGAGTAAACCCGCTTCCATTCGAACCCAGATCGGAATAGGACTTACCGCCGGCGGCGATAATAAGCTTCGCGCACCGCATAGCGGCGCCGTTGGACGCCTTCACCTCAAACCCTCCGGAACGCGCTCCGACCTGGGCCACTTCAAAGTCCGTCCGCGCCGCGAGGCCCAACCGCTTCATTTCTATGGACAAAACCCGCAAAACGGAAGAAGACTGATTGGTAACCGGAAAAACGCGCCCGTCTTCGACGCGCATAACCAGCCCCAGGTCTGCGAAAAGATCCTGCATCGCCGTTTTGTCGAACCGGCTCAAAACAGACTTGACTATCGGCCGCGCCTCTTCATTATAAAAAGACTCGTCAAGCCGTTCGTTGAGCAAATTGCATCTCCCCGCGCCGCACGCCAGAAGTTTTCTCCCGGGCTGAGGCATGCGATCAACAATATAAACATCCGCGCCGCGGCGCTTGGCGCTGATCGCCGCGACCATCCCTGAAGCTCCGGCGCCTACGATAAGGATAGATTCTTTTTGTTTATGCACGGCTGATCTTTAAAACCCTGTAATGACGCGTTCCGGCGGGAACCGTTATCTCGATATCCTGTCCTTCCTTATGGCCCAGTAAACCTTTTCCCAGAGGAGACGTAACCGATATCTTGCCCTGCGCGTAATCCGCTTCCAGTTCGGACACCAGCGTATACGTATATTCCTTATCCGTATCGGTATCGCGCAATAAAGCGGTCGCGCCTATCAGGATCTCGGCAGAGGGAATATTCTCATTCTCAATAATGCGCGCGCGGCTAAGTTTGAATTCGAGTTCGGCGATCTTGGCCTCATTGGCGGCCTGCGCGTCTTTCGCCGCGTCATATTCGGCGTTCTCGGAAAGGTCACCGTGAGCCCGCGCTTCGCCGATAGCCTTCGAGAAACCTCTTCTTTTCTCATTCTTCATATACTCGAGTTCATGAACCAGTTTTTCATACCCTGCCTGCGTCAAATAAATATCGTCAGATGCCACGGGGTTCTCCTTTATATGATGTGTTGCGGACAATATCCAGCACCTTTTCGTGCGTTCTGCCGTTCGTCGCGATATACCCGATCGTCGTGTAAGCCATAACGCCTCCGGATAGATCTGTCACCTTCCCGCCCGCCTGCTCGATCAAACAGATGCCGGCCGCGCAATCCCACGGCTGATCCTTGAATTCAACGGCAATATCGATTTTGCCCTCCGCGAGATAACTTAACGCGCGGGCGGATGAACCAAACATACGCACGTTAAATGCGCGGTCCGCAAGGAGGCCTAATACCGGCAGCATCGTTCCGGGATCGTGCCGGATGCCAGAATCGAAAGAGACAGAGCACGCGGCAAGATCCGCGGAAGCGGAAACGGATATTCTTTTATCATTCTTATAGGCGCCGTTACCCTGTTCCGCGACGTATAATTCGCCCCCCTCCGACGGCATGTAAATGACGCCTCCGACATAGCTGCCCCTGCGCAAGATACCGATGGACACTCCGTAGACAGCTACGTTACGGATATAATTATGCGTGCCGTCCAGCGGGTCTATGATCCAGAGGTATTCCGCCTGCGGCAGCCTTGACGCCCCCTCTTCGGCGATGATCCCATGACCTGGAAAATGCGCGTCGATAATATCGATGATCAATTTTTGGGCGTTGAGATCGACATCCGTAACCAGGTTCCGGTCCCCCTTGACATGAACCCGCTGTTCTTTGCCGAAGTTATCGAGCAGATATGCGCCCGCGCTGCGCGCCGCTTCGATCCCCACCTTAATGATATCAGCCATGTTATCCCAATTCGTTTATATACGACTCGACACTCTCTTTGATCGTGGCCCATTCCGCGCGCGTCTTGAACGGCAGCTTCTTATCCCGTTTCCATTCTCCCCCGGCGCGGCGCCAGCGGTAAAAACAAACTTGCTTTTTACCGTGGTCTTCCAACAGGACGATCGCAGACCACCACCCGAGAGAATTATTCTTTTTGATGGTCCTGTACCTGATCACGGTAAGCGTATCGCGGACGGGTAAACGCTCATTATCTTTTATTAAAGGATTATCGTCGATGACAACAGGGGTATCCATGCATAGCCCTCCGTTTTTGATCAGGGTATGACCTATCCGGAACGGTTTTATTATAGCACAAACCCCGCTCCCGGGGAAGACAGTTGCTCGATTTTACGTTTCGGCGCACAATACCGCTTTAGCTCAAAAAAACTGTCATAGGCCATTGTCAGCTCAACGACCCGCCGGGATCCGATCCATAACGTTTTATCTAAAGGCATCTAAACAAAAGAGGCGTCCGCAATAACCGTAACGGTTAATATGAACGCCTTTTTGAAATTCCTGCCCGGCTATTTGATAAACAACATCTCCCGGTATTTGGGCAGATCCCACATTTCGTCAGCCACAACGCATTCCAGCTCATCGCAATGCTTGCGGATATGCTCCATATACGGTTTGATCTTCTCGAAGAAAAGCGCCGCTTTCTTTTCCTCTCCCATCGCATGAGACTTCTTCAGGAGTTGCATCATTCCCCGCGTATTATGCCTCACGTAATATATCTTGGAGAGCACTTCAGACAAATGCGCTTTTTGATCCGCGAGCGCCTTGGCCTCGAATTTCACAGATCGCGTCAAGGCGGCTATATTGGCCAGATTGTCGCCCAATAACTTTTGATATTCCAATCCGGGAGGGACAATGCTCGAGTTGACCATCTCGTTGAGAGCGTTAACCTCGATCTCAACAACCTTGCAATATGTCTCGACCCAGATGTGGTATCGCGCGACCATTTCATCCTTGCTCAAGACTTTGTATTTCTCAAAAAGCGCGATATTGCCTTTTTGGATAAACGCTTCCAGAGATTCCACGGTCGAAGCGACATTGGGCAACCCGCGTTTATGGGCTTCCTTCAGCCATTCAGACGAATAGTTATTACCTTCAAAACGGATATCCTTCGTCTCTTTTATGATCTCGGCTATGACCTGCAGCGCCGCGGTATTAAAATCCATTTTCCTGGATCGTTCCCGTATCTTGCCGGCTACGTAATCAAGCGAATCGGCGACAATGGTATTAATGA
>JBAYMQ010000019.1:0-8915 GCA_041663465.1 Candidatus Omnitrophota bacterium
CCATCCGGTCTACAATGGTCTGCGGTATAGAAAGCATCATGTGGTGCAGCCCGAGCATCTCCGCGACGGCATTCAAATACGTGCCGGCGAGAATATGCGAACTTTCGGAAAGCGCCGACGCCTCCAGAAGATTCAGCAGCTGGGTGGAACCGGCCTGACGCTTCATAAGGATGTCGATCATCATCAGCGCGCTCTTCTGGGAATACAACGCCAGCATTCCGCCGCGTAATTCCCCAAGGATCTTCAGATCGACCGCGAGGCCTATATCCTCCGGCTGCATTAAAAAAGACGACGGGGAAACCTTCGCCCCGGCAAACAGGCTCACCTGAGGAACGGTGATCGAAACCCGTTTACCAAGAAGCTGGCTTAACGCGGTGGCGCCGCTGCCGGAACCTATCGTGCCGATCTCTCTCAACACATCCAGTTGATTGCTGTTTAAAGTAACGTTCTCCATATGCCCCCCTACTTTAACGACATAATGTCCAGGATCAACGCCACTTTTCCATCACCCAGAATGGTGGCTCCGGCAATACCTTTTGTCCTCTTTACCAAAGCTCCTAACGGTTTGACGGCGATATCCTGTTCTCCGAGCACCTGAGACACTGCCAGACCTAAAGCTTTTCTGCCGAATTCGCAAATAACCAGGGACATCCGATCCGTCGGTTCTTCCTTATCGCCGGGCCGGCTGCTGATCCCGAGTTCTTTATCCAGCCTGATGATCGGGATGATCTCATCCCTTACTTTCACGACCTCGAAGCTCTGAAGGACTTTCACCTTATCCAGATCTATCTTGATAGTCTCGCGGATATTCACAAGAGGGATCGCGTATATCTCGTGTTTTACCGCCACGAGCATAGCCTTAATGATGGCGAGAGTCAACGGAAGCGTTAATATGAACTTACTGCCCACGTTAACCTTGCTCTCAAATTCGACGCGGCCTCCCAGATATTCTATTTTCGATTTCACAACATCCAAACCAACGCCCCTGCCGGATATATCGGTGATCTTCTCCGCCGTTGAAAAACCCGGCATCGTAATAAGATCCAGGGCTTTTTTCTCATCCATTTCGGCGGCGTCCGCTTCCGTGATCAGCCCCTTTTTCAACGCGACCCGTTTAACCGACTCGAAATCGACACCCCGTCCGTCGTCGCTGACCTCTATGAATATCTGCCCTTTTTGACGGCTGACGTCTATGCTCAGTTTCCCGCGCGGCGGTTTATTGGCTTTTTTCCTGGCTTCCGCGCTCTCGATGCCGTGATCGACCGCGTTGCGGACCAAATGCAATAGAGGATCGGACATTTCATCCAGCACGATGCGGTCCAGTTCTATGTCGCCTCCGGAAATGGTCAATTCCACATCTTTTGCCTGTTTACGGGCGACATCCCGCACAACCCGGGGGAACGCGTCGAGGATATACGCCACGGGCAAAAGCCGCGTCTGCATAACTTCATCCTGCAACGCGGAGATCAACCGGTCCAGAGCGAAACTCACTTCCTCAAGAGACTCGATCTTGTATGTCTGGACGATCTGCAGCAGCCTGATCTTCGCGATAGCCAACTCGCCCATCAGGTTCATGATCTTGTCAAGCCGCTCGACCGGAATACGCATATTCTGGATCTTCTTGATATACGTCGGCGCCGTTACCTGCGGCTTCGCCGGACCCGCTTCTACCGCGTTGAGGGGATCGCCTTTCACGGCCTTTTCATCCATATCAACAGGGCTGACAACAATACGCTCAACATCAGAAAGCGTGTTTAGTTCCTGCTGCAACACCTGCTGCTGCTCGTTCGTCGCGAGGATCACGTCGAAATCAAGACCGAACTTGCCTTCTTTAAGCAAAGAGACATCCGGATTGGACCCTATAACCTCGCCAAGTCTTTTCAAATTCGTAATAATAAGGAACGACCGGGCCTCTTTCATGGCGCAATCCTTGACGAGCTTTACGGACAGCAGGAAGATATTGACAAAGCGTTTTTTGGATTCGTGTATACGTTTCGTCTCTTCGGAGGTATAGGCGCGAGCCGCCGCTTTCGGGAGCCCGGGGACGGCGGACTGGTCCGCCTTGGGCGCCGCGGAGGCTTCTTCGGAGCTATCGGTCAAAAAATGCTTCAGATTATTCAGGACATCCGTAATATCTATGGTGGATTCTTTATTGGCCTTGATCTCGTCGAACAACTGCTCCAGGACATCGACGCCCTGGAACAACGCGTCGACCGTCTCCGTGGTCATTTTTTTTCTCAGGTTCCGCAATTCGTCAAGCAGATCCTCCATCTCATGAGCTAAATGCGAAAGCTTATCATAGCCCATGGTGGCGGACATGCCTTTAAGGGTATGAACGCAGCGGAATATTTCATTGATGGAAGTTTTATCGGAAGGATTTTCCTCGAGTTTAACGAGGCAATTGCTGATGTTCATGAGGTATTCTTGTGATTCGGAAAGGAAAAGCTCGCGATAACTGTCTTGCATAGGATTTTTCAGGATTGGACCGCGGCAATGTTTCGCGCCGGGGTTATTTATCGCCAATAGCCCGCAGGATCATATCGAATCCGGCGGGGTCCGGAATAAGAAAAAAATGCCCGGTTATAGACGATTCCGGTTGCTTAAATTCAGACTCGATCAACAAAGCGAATAAAGACTTACAGCTTAACTCGATCAGGATGTAGTCGACGATCGCGCCCGCCATATCGATGATAATTTCCGGCACGCGCGGCACAAGGCCCATTCCGACGAAACTGCCCAAAGCGCCCAGATACGCGTTCGACAAAATAACGCCGACTTCCTTTAACGCCGAACGTTCCATCTCCGATATAACCGCCGTGCTGGAAACCTCCTTGCCGGTCATAAGAGACGCCAACGCCAACGCGTCTTTCTGAGAAAAAATAAAAATTATGCTTGAAGGCAGGTCGCCCAAAACCCGGAGCATTAATCCGACGACAAGTTGATCCTCGCCGCCTACAGCCTGCGGGACATCTTCTATAGGCAAGAACAAAATACGCGGGACCACGATCGACACTTTTCTGTCAAGAAGCTGGGACAAAGCGGTCGCGGCGTTCCCGGCGCATATAGTGCCTATCTCTTTAAGCGCGTCTTTCTGGTATTCAGTGAGATTAACATTATCCATGCATGTTTCTCGCCTTCACGCAAAATTTAATATTTTTTGCCGCTTCAATGAGCCGTTCCGGGAGAACCGGATCCGGCTTATGATACGCACTCTCTTATGATTATAAAGCACCCAGACTTTATGTCAAGTAAAATAGCAGCGGAAACAACCTTATAACTTATTACATCACTAAAGCTTATGTAAAATAAAATGGCCCTTTAGGAATATTGTATACCTAAAGGGCCATTAGAAAACACTGATACTATTATCCGCAGCAATCGGTCATATTTATAACACCGGTTGTGTTATCGTACGCGGCTGAGTCTCCCCAGTTTGCAACAGTGCCGGTAATCGAAGTATTAACCGGTAATTTGCCATCCGCGAAATATTCTGTCGCGAATGTGGTTGCCGTAGCTCCGTAATTCAACTGAGCGGCATTCGGGAAACAAACAGCGACATCGCACGCGACGCCGTCGGGGCATCCGCCGCCATCCCTGCTCACGTTAATATTGCATTTTGCATAAAAATTCGAGAGAGCCGTGCGGATAGCTCCTACGTTGGATTGACACACCGCCCGTTTAGCTTCAGTCTGAAGGCTTACGAATTTAGGGATCGCCACTGCCGCCAAGATGCCGATTATAACGATGACCATGACCAGCTCGATAAGCGTAAAACCTTTTCTAGACATACAAACCACCTCCGTTTTAAGTGTATGTTTTAATATTATCATACCATCATATCTTGTCAAGTGTTTTCATAACCAGATACCCCCCCGGCGGCGGCCTCCATCCCGCCCCGCATCTCGGATTTTTACCAGTATTTATCTTCCAGCCACGCGTCGATCTTATCAAGTTTGTTTTTTATAGCGCGCTCACGCTTTGACCTGGCGCGCGGTTTACTTTTCTCTTCTTCATCGAAGGAACGCTCGATCACCCGTTTCCTGTCCGGGGCATCTCCGGACGACAAACCTTCGCCCTCATATAGATCATACGCCTCAGAACTTCTGATCTTGCTGGTTTCCTGATCTATAAGCTCGCTTTTTACCTGCGACGCGTACGCTTTCACATCCTGGAGCTGTTTTTGACCCGGCTCGCCGGGTATTTGCGCAGATCTAGAGGCCGGCTTATAAACCGCGGTCGGAAGCGGATCCTGGTCTACGGGCTTTAAAACAGGCATGCCGGGCGCGGATGGTTTTGGAACGGAGGATCCCGGGGCCGATTGTTTGGAAACAGGCGATTTGGGAACAGCAGATTTGGGAACAGGCGATTTTATAACGGGCGGTTTCGGAACAGATGATTTCCGCGGCTTAGCGGGTTTCACCACCGGCTTGGGCTCTGACTTCGCCTTCAACCGTTCCTGCCTCAGGCGCTCGCGCTGCTTCACGGCATCTTCCCGAGCCTGCCTCACCCTTTTTTTTTCTTCTTCTTCCAATCGTTTATTCTTTTCTTTTTGTTCAGCCAGGAACAAAGCTTCTTGATCTTTTAAAGACATGCCTTTCTGTTGATCTGCGGGAACAACGGCAGCGGGAACCTGCCGGAAAACCCGTTCCATGGCCCTTAGCCGCGCGATTCTTTCTTTTTCCTGCGCGCGCGCAACCTTCCGCGCTTCCCGCGATTCTTTCAGCCTGCGCTCATTGGCCGCGCGATCCCGCTCGCGCTCATTTTTTTTACTGTCGGCTTTTTGAGGATCCAACGCGCCCTTATTTTCAACCGGCTGTTTCGCCTCAACCGGCGCTCGCGCCTCCCCGCTTTCCCGAATTTTATGATTATACCCGGACTTTTGCTCTTTGGACTTTCGCTCGGCTTTTTTTTGCGCCGCGATCTTCCCGGCTTGCTCTTTTTTCTCTTTATCCTGAATGTCCCGCTTCTTCCGGTCCGCCGCGGCTTCGCGCACCTTGCGTTCTTTTTCTATCTTCTCCCGCTCGGAACGCTCCTTCCGCGATTGCCGGTCTATTTTCCGCTGCGCGTACCGCAGAGCTTGCTCCTCCCGCAGTCCCTTCTGCTCTAAAAACTCCTGTTCGGCTTTTTTTTGCGCCGCGATCTTCCCGGCTTGCTCTTTTTTCTCTTTATCCTGAATGTCCTGCTTCTTCCGGTCCGCCGCGGCATGATCGCGGATATTAGCGGAAACAGGCACGGGCTCCGCCGCGTAAACGCGTACCCCCGCGCATAAAACTCCGGCCGCAAAAAACACCCCAAAGCCCAGGCGCCGGCATAAACTCATTTCGTTTCCCCTTTTCGCGCCATAGCCCGAGCTTGATCCAAAAGGCCCTTAGCGTCTTCGTTCTGCTTAAGCAGATCCTGTTCCGCCCGGACGCTGGAATCAAGCAGCTTTTGCTGCTTTTCCAGCAAACTGTCTAATCGAGCCTGCAGCGCCTCATGCTCTTGCTCCGACTCCTGCCTGCGTTTCCGTTCGATGAATTTTTGCGCGGCTATTTTTTGCGCGGCTTGTTTCCTGGTTCGCTCTTTTTTTTCTTTTTCCAGAGTTTCCTGTTTAACGCGCGCCATATCAATTTCACGCTCTTTGCGTTCTTTTTCCATCTTCTCCTGTTTAACGCGCTCTTCCTGCACCTGCTGTTTGCACTGCAGATCCTCTTGCAACGCTTTTGAAAAAGATTCCCGCCGCTTCAATTCCTGGCTGGCAAGCTCCAATTTCAAATTTTCTATGTGCGACTCCATATTTTTACGCCCGTCTTCCAATTCTTTTCTCACCTGCTCCAGCAAATTGTTTTGCTCGTCTAATTTCTTTTTTAGAACATCCCCTATCAGCGGTTTGGCCTTCTGCATTGATTTCAGCCGGTCCGCTATTCTTTGCTGCTTGGCCTGCTCCGACTTCAGTTTCTTCTCTTGTTTAGCGACTATCCTTTGCTGCTTGGAGATCTCCCGTCTTTCCATATCCAGCTGCCTTCGTTGATACAGGATTATCTCGCTGTAATCCGGCGATACTAACGCGTTGCGCTCGGCAGTCGCTTGAGCGAACTTGACGCGCAAAGCAAGCAATTCTTTTTCTTTCTCCAAAAGATCGATGGAAGCGGGCCCGGTTATTTCCTGCGCGCGGGCCAAAGCCGGCAGGAGAAAACACGCCGCGGCAAGGGTTAAAAAGATAAAAATGTTTATTTTTCTATGCGCAGACATGGATACCGCCGCCTCTTTCATAGTTTTATTTCCAACCATAAGATCTCAAGGGTACTGTTTAACGGCATGCCCAAGCGTATTTCTTTCGCGTGTCAGGCCATTTTTCATTTCCTGAAGCCTGTCGATCTCTGTTTTTAATTCGGCGTCAACCGGATCCGCGGACGGCGTGTTTCGCGCCGCGCCTGTTGAAAGCGCTTTTTTACCGCGCCGCGCCCGCTCATTCACGCGTTTCAGATCGGAGATATAAGCAACCTCCTGCTCGATTTCCTCCAAAAGCAGGGATTTCTCGCGCTCCATATCCCCCAGGCGCTGCTGCAATTCCAGGATCACATCCTGTTGAGCGTCTATGCGGGTCTGAATGTCGACCATACGCGTATTAATCCCGGCGGTCTGGCCCGAAACGCGCGCGTAGCCTCCCAAACAGCTCGCGGCTATAATACAGACCATCGCTATATATTTATTTTTCACAGGGACTTCCCCTCCATGTCTCTTCGTAACTGCGCCAGATCTCCCAGCTTGAGCTGCAATTGTTTTATATACTGTTCTATTTCCGAAAGGTCTTCTTCCAATGCCTTGCGCTGGCTCACTAACCGGTCAAGCTCTTCGAGTTTATTGTCTATGATCACATCATCTTTCTCCCTTGCCCACTCTAACCTGGACGCGTTCACCATTCCGGCGGCCTGATTGGCATTTACCGCCGAGGGGGAATTAAAGATCAAAAACTGGATCTTTCCCTTATTCAAAAAAATATCATAAATATTCGACAGCGATGACGCCTTGAAAGTTCCCGGCGCGACGGCGCCTCCGGGATTATCGCGCCGCTCTTCCAACAGCTTCCCGGCTTCGGCATTCTTCAATGTAACCGTTTTATTCCCGGAATTCAATCCTATGCGCAGAATTCCGCCCTTTTTCCTGGCCACCAGATCGCTCATTTCCGCGATCATTTCCAACGCTTCTTCGAGCGTGACATTTTGCAAGCTCGCAGTGACGGTGCCGGATACCCCGCTGTCCGCGCCCATGTTAAGATTATGATCGCGGACAATGACGCCGAACAGATCGATCAGATCGACATTACTCAATTCTATGGAATATACGGGCTCGAGGGATTCGAGTTGTTTTATTTCGACGGCCGGAGACAAAGGAACCGGCGCTGCCTGAGATTTATCCTGGGATAATGCGGTTTGCGCGAACGCGGTACTGACAAAACCCGGTCCCGAAACCACGCAACACGCGATAATTATAAAACGGAGCATCGAGGTCATTGTTCCTCCCTGCCTATTATATTCTTTAGTTTAACGATCTCTTCCTCAGTATATTGGCGCCAATGATTGATAGGATGCCTGCCAGGCTGAGGAAATATATTCTTCTTTTCGTAACGGAAAAGGGTTTGCTTGGATATACCTAATATATCAGCAACTTCCTGCGCGACGTAAAACCTTTTCATTTTCATAGAGTTATATATATCCTGCTCATTCTCCATAGATAGTCTCTGTATACTCCTGTATATGTTTGATGGTATTTAATAATATTCTAATATACTCTATAAATGCCTGTCAAGATTTATTCATACCCATCGCGTATCTAAGCAAAGCCGCCTGTATATCGCCTTGCGCGTTCTTAAAGCGTATGCCGACAGGATAATCAGGTGTTTTATTCATATACGATTGAATGATCTCTCCGGAAACCGTAAATACCGCGCCCCGCTTCTTCCCCCCGCCTGACGGACGGATGGACATGGCTATGGCAATCCCCCTGGGAAGGAACAACGGAAGACCTATGCCTATAGCTGAACCATCCCGCGAAATATCGCGCGTCCTTCCTTCGATCCTGGATTCAAAAGCCAACGCGATGGCGTCATCCTGCACCGTAATGCTGACCGGCCAATCTATCTTTATTCGCTCGGATTTGCGCCACATAGCCATACCTTTGACCATCTCCGGGCTAACAATAAAATCCGCCATATCGAACCCGATTTTATCGATCCGCCAGTAATAATCGAGCGCCTGGATGATCGCCGTTGACGTCGCGATCAACGGCTCCACGGAACAACCGCTAAGCTTGCCTATAGAATCGAGCAGCGCCATATTGAACGGGTTGTTACACGCGACGAACAGCGTGCCCCCGACCAGCCAGAGAGGGATCACCGTATTCTGCCTGCAAAAAAACTCATCCAGGATCTTTAGCACGCCCTGTTTTATCCGGTAGTCGGGAATATGCACGTAAGGGATACGCGCCTCCTGCGCGAAAAACCTGACAATGCTTTCTTCGGAAAGATAATCGAGCTTCACAAAAACAAACCACACCGGCAGATCGCTCTTTCCCGCCTCCAAAAGCGCGGTATCAGCCTGTTCCCTCGTCACCAATCCGCGTTCCACGATCCGACTTACCAGATCCAGCATTTTATTGACCGGCTTTCACGACGCTGATCATATCCCACAACGGCAGGAATATCGCCATTGCCATTCCCGCCACAACCGTGCCCAGCACCGCGGTCATCAGAGGTTCGATCATTGTCGTCAGATTTTTGATGGACGCCCTGACATCGACATTATAATATTCATAAACCGACTCGAGCATCGTGGACAACTGGCCAGATTTTTCACCGACCGAGATCATGTACCCCACGAGGCGCGGGAACATCTTGGCGTTCAGGATGCCGGCCGATATACCCTTGCCGTCGGAGA
>JBAYMQ010000020.1:0-8795 GCA_041663465.1 Candidatus Omnitrophota bacterium
AACCAATGGACACTATTGATATTTTAACCCCGCAGATATCTCTTAAATACGAAATATAATCGCGGCATGCCCGTGGCAACTGCTTATAAGTGCCTGCCTTATTTACCGTTTCGCTCCATCCCTTTAACTCTTTGTACACAGGGACTACATTGCAAAGCGTATCGTAATCATAAGGATATTCTTTAAATATCTTTCCTCTATATTTATACGCTGTAGCGACCTTCAGGCAGGAAATGCCATCCAGGACGTCGATCTTAGTCAACGCGAGGCTGGTGATACCGTTCACGCGAATAGCCTGTTTTACCATTACGCTATCGAACCACCCGCACCTGCGGGGCCTGCCGGTTGTCGCGCCGAACTCTTTCCCCTTATTACGGATCACATCGTTAAAAGACGGCTCAAACTCTGTGGGAAAAGGGCCTTCTCCGACCCGGGTGGTATACGCCTTCGCTACGCCGATAATTCGATCTATCTTCGTAGGAGGAACGCCCGTGCCCGTACAACTGCCGCCGGAAGTAGCGTTTGATGATGTAACAAAAGGATACGTGCCGAAATCAATATCCAGGAATGTCCCCTGAGCCCCCTCGAAAAGCACGTCATTTTTTTCGTCAACCGCCTTATTCAGGTATGCCGCCGTATCGCAGATATAGCTTTTCAAGGCTTTGCCGTAATCCAGATACGTCTGATAGATCTGCCCGAACCGGAACTCCTCGTGGTCATAGACCTTCCTGAATATTTCGTTCTTCTCGATAAGATTATCGCGCAGCTTCTCTTTAAGGACCTCGGGATTCAATAGATCGATCATGCGTATACCGCACCGGTTGACCTTATCGGCATAACAGGGGCCGATCCCCCTTCCGGTGGTGCCGATACGCTGCGCTCTCTTAGTCTCGCGGAGTTTATCCAGCACTTTATGATAAGGCATAATAACATGCGCCAGCGATGATATCTTAAGCCTGTTCTTCGTCGCGACACGGGCGCGCGCCAGGTCCCTGATCTCCTTCAGCAATGACTCGGGGTCGATCGTGACACCATTACCGATGCAGCAGATTTTGCCGCGATGAAGGATCCCCGATGGTATGAGATGGAACACGAATTCCTTCCCGCCGACAACCACTGTATGCCCGGCATTACTACCGCCCTGGTAACGGGCTATACAATCGACTTTCGCGGACAAGATGTCGATGATCTTTCCCTTTCCCTCGTCCCCCCATTGCGCGCCTACGATGACTGTGTTCATTCAATCCTCTCGTTTACGGATTCATAGTAAATATTTTATGAGCGATGTCCGGGTATTTCGCGATAAACTTTAATTCCTCATCGACCAACGGCTTCTGATTATGGACATTGGCATAACGCACCAGTTCCAGTATCCGCGTAGCTTCCCCGTCGTTGGCAAATGGAAGTTCCAGCTTGTCGTACACATTGCGGAAACCCTTGATGCCCGAATACTCCCCGACCGTGATCTTCCTGCCGGTTTCAATAATCTCCGGCTCTCCCCTGCCCAGCTCTTCATAATCATACAACTCGTAATTACGGCGATCCTTTAACGCGCCGTCGGCATGAATGCCCGATTCGTGGGCGAACGCGTTAGAACCCAATCCCGGTTGATTAATGGGGATGGGGATACCGAAAGCGTACGAAGCGTATTTACATATCTTCCATGCGGTTTTCAATTTTATATTTTCATCGAGTTGATATTTATCTTTGACCTGATTGCCGTATTCGATCGCCAGGATCACGGATACCAGATCGGCGTTGCCGGCGCGCTCGCCCATACCGTTAACGCAGGTATTGATATACGCGTCATACCCCGCATCATTGACCGCCATGGCGCCGCAAACCGAGTTCGCGACAACCAGGCCCAGATCGTTATGACAATGGACCTCGACAGGCATCTGGATCGCCTGGGTCAGCATTTTAATACGTTCGTAGATGGAGAACGGCGTATCGCAACCCAGCGTATCGCAATACCTGACGCGATCCGCTCCGGCTTTTTTCGCGGCGAGCCCGAACTCGATCAGATACTCGATGTTCGTGCGGGACGCGTCTTCCGCGTTCACCCCGATGGCTTCGGCGCCTAGATCACGCGCCTGCTTGACCGCCTCCATCATCTCCTGAAGGATCGAAGCATGGTCAAGCTTTCCTTTGAACTTATGCACGATCATTTGATCCGAAGTCGAGATCGAAAGATTCAGATGTTTGAGCCCCGGGACCATCTTGAACGCGAGCTTGACATCTTCTCTGGTTGCCCGCAGCCAGCCGCTGAGCCGGATCGGAGCGAGTACCCCCATGGATGCCAACTCGAGATTCGCGTTAAGATAGTTCGTCTCGTGCCGGGTAATGGGGAATCCGAATTCAGACTGGAACACACCCATTTCATTCAAATACATATTGATCATTGTTTTTTGCAGCTTTGACAGACAAATACGCGATGTTTGCACGCCGTCGCGATTGGTAACGTCAAGAAGATGTATCCTGGGTTTGCGCGCCATAGCACTCGCTCCTTTATAATATAATACTGACCGCCCGCATGTTATTTTGATGTAAAGATCTTGCGGAACTCTTCCTTAGAAGGCGGCTGCTGCGAACTGAAGATATTCTGATTATTCACTACATACGTAGGGCCCGACAGGATCTGTAATTCCTCATTAAGCGCGATATTCCGCTCCAGCAGATCAAGACCTTCCTGGCCTTGCGCGCATGTTTTGATCACGGCGGGATCGAGGCCCCCGACACAATCCTGCCACCATGAAGATTCAATGTCGCGCCCGCGGCAACTTAAATAATTCCAAAAATAAGCCGGATAATATTTTTTAACACAGACACCCCGCCTCATCTCTTCCAATTCCGCCGTGCCTTTCATGGCCGCGAGTTGACCGTCCTTATGCACAGCAAGAAAATGGATCTGCGGGTCGAATTCTTCAAGCATGTTCAGCAACGTGGAGATGTTCGGGTCATTCAGGCTCAGGAATACGTCAATTCTATTCTTAATGGGCTCCCGCCCCAGAAAAAACGCGACGCCGCCGAACTGCGGTTTGAGCACATATGAATCCCGCACGGGTGTAAACATCTGCTTTGATTCGGCGAACCCCGGATCCTGCTCGATGGATTTACCGAATATATACGCCGGCAGCGTGCCAAGCTTAAAATCATCTATCATCTGCCGAGCTTGATCTCCGGGATACGCCACGCGGGTAACATCCAGACCCGGGAACATCTTTTTATACGATTCTATTGCCGGATCTATCTGGCATGTGGGACAATCTTTCGGCGCTATGACAAACACGGGAACTTTAATATCCTGCGGGAAAACGCACAGCGCATTCTTGGTTCCGGGGTTCTGACAATTACCCTTGCGCGGACCTTTCCTGCAATTTGAATCCGAGAAACATTGCGGCCCCAACGCCAGCATCTCCTTATCGCCGGATATTTTATCGGACAAACGGATCTCCTCAACCTGGGAGACCGAACCAACGCCGTCTTTGATGTTCAAAACCACTTTGCCAAGACGCCTGCCCTGCCAGGACGGCCGGACCAGCAACGTCTTCCCGACCATCAAAGACGATTCCTGCCCGGCCCTGCCGCCGCCGCTAACAACAACATCTATGCCTTCAATAACCTTGAGCATTTCCAGATCGTCAGCCTCGCCTAAATGGCTCAAAAGCACGACAAAATCGGCGCCGGCGGCTTTCACGTCGGTTATGGCGCGCGCTATCGCGGCTTTCGGGTCGGAAATCGTGACCCCCGCTGCCTTAGGGCACGCGGACAGAGGAGTCGCGGCTATAATGCCGACCTTAACCCCGGGGAATGACTTAATGACAAAGCGGGATGTATTCGGGCAGCCGCTGTTGGATGATACAACAGGTATGGTGTGGCTGCTTAGCGTATCTTCCAGGAATTTCGTGCCGAAATTAAATTCTTCATCTCCCAGCGCGACCGCGTCGTATTTCATCAGATCCATCGCATTCACCGCTATCCGCGTACGCGCCGTATCGAGTTCCGTTGACTGCGTATATTCATCCATCAGCCCACCCGCGAAAAACCCCCCGGAGTCCACAAGCACGACATTGGCGGATGCCTGCCGCAAAGACTTGATAAGCGTGGCTCGGCGCGCAATTCCGCCGTCGGGTTCAATAGGGCAGCTGCAGGGATACAGCATCGAGTGCGTTTCCCCCGTATACAAAAGAGTCACATTTTCCGCAAACGCCCAAGACGAGGATAGTAATAACGCGGCACACACACAGGCTCCCGCCAACCATCTCTTTGATGCGCGCGCGAATGCATTACTCATAAAAAAACTCCTTATAGCTTAACCAGCCTGACCGCGAGGATATTTTCCAGGGATTTTATCTTTTCCAAAAGTTCTCCCGATATAGGGCTATCGACATTAAGGATCGAAACCGCTACGCCGCCCACTTCTTTGCGGCCGAATACCATCGCCGCGATATTAATCTTGTTCTGCCCCATAAGCGAACCGACCGATCCGATGATCCCGGGTTTATCCCAGTTCTTCATGACCAGCAAATACCCCGACGGAGAAGCCTCTACGTAAAAATCGTCTATTTTTACGATACGCGGCTCGCGCTTGGGCGATAATGTCGCCGCGGCCGACCGTGTTTCTTTATCGGTTTTTATTGTAACACTTACCAGATTGTTGAATTCGGCGTCATCGGCCTTGGTTTCCTTTATCTGGATTCCGCGGCTGCGCGCCAGGGGGATCGCGTTGATGAAATTGTCCGTTTCTTTAAGCACCGGCGACAGCATCCCTTTCATGATCGCCATGGACAACGACGTGGTGTTGTATTTGGCCAGATCTCCTGAGATCCGGATCTCAACCTCGCTGATCCTACCCTCTATCATCTGCGCCGAGAACTGTCCCAGTTTTTCAGCCATGACAATATACGGTTGAAGGACTTTGTATAGTTCAGGATCTATATTGGGATAATTAGCCGCGTTGTGTATGCCGCGCCCCTTCAGGAAGTCCGTAAGACATTCCGCGATCTCAATAGCGACGTTAACCTGCGCTTCTTCAGTCGACGCGCCCAGGTGGCAGGTGGCGATAACATTGTCGAGTTTCAAAAGTTCCGTATCGGGCGCCGGCGGCTCTGTTTCAAAAACATCCAGGGCGGCTCCCGCGACCTTGCCGGACTTCAGCGCCGCGAGCAACGCTTTTTCATCGATGATCCCGCCGCGCGCGCAATTCAACACCCTCACGCCGTCTTTCATCATAGCGAACGCCGCGTCGGATATCATGTGCGTCGTATCGTCGGTCAACGGCACATGGACCGTAATAAAATCAGCCGACTTGTATAATTCGGGGAGTTCCACCACTTCTATACCCAGAGTCTCGGCGACTTCTTTGGACAAATACGGATCATACCCTTTGATCTTCATGCCGAATGACGCCGCGCGACGCGCGACCTCACGGCCTATACGCCCAAGACCCACAACCCCAAGAGTCTTCTTATACAGCTCTACGCCCATGAACTTCGACCGTTTCCACTCGCCTTTTCTGGTCGTGGCGGCCGCCTGCGGAATACTGCGGGCAAGCGCCAGCAGCAAAGACATCGTATGTTCGCAGGTAGAGATAGTATTGCCCGCGGGCGCGTTCATGACTACCACCCCGCGCTCAGTGGCTGCCGGGATGTCCACATTATCAAGCCCTACTCCAGCCCGGCCGATCACTTTGAGCTTCGTCCCCGCGGCGATAATATCTTTATTCGCCTTGGTAGCGCTGCGGACGAGAAGCGCGTCGTAATCTTTTATAACCGCTTTTAGTTCTTCGGGTTTCATCCCTGTTTTAACATCTACCTGGAAATCTTTTTCTTCACGAAGGATCTTCAACCCTTCTTCAGACAACGAGTCGCTGACAAGAATTTTGAACATGCGTACGCTCCTTTTGAATTAGACGAAAACAGGCTTTTAGATATTAATGAGATTAACTTCAGGAAGGGATATTATACCGCAGGAATAGGGGAATAATCAAGCAAAAAGACACAAAAAAGAAACCCCGCAGCCGTGGCAGAATGCGGGGCAGGGATGTTTTAATCAAGCGCATCATACTGGATTCGGTCCGACCATTCAGAATCAGCTAAAACTTCAACTTTCCCCGTATAACCTTGTTTGTAAGGCGAAATAATCGGCGGGATAAACCTTACGCCCTCAATAACGCCTGGATGTGATCTTGCAACCACGGCTCCGTCCAAAAGTCCCTCCTCGCCTCCACCATGCAAAAAAGAAACAAGATCCGGAGCTTTATGCTGAAAATAAGTCAGCCCCACGGTCTCTCCGGTAGTCACGTAGTTCTCCTCAACGTCTTTATAAATTTCAGCATACTTGGGATCCTGCGCCTGCAGACGACTAAAAATGTCGGCAACCGTTTCTATTCTCCCTCTTCCAGGGTCGCGGTACCAAGTTAAAGTTGTCCCGCTTTCTTTTTGTATACATTTAGAAACATGGGCAATAGCGTTATCAGTCGCAAAAGGAACAAGAATGTGTATTTTTATGCCCCTATCCCGCAATTCGGGAAGATCCCTGATGTCTCTTTGCAACTTGCTGACATATACGCCGATCTGCTGTCCGCTGTAAGAAGCATCATCGCTTATCAAAACATCCTTTATGTCGGGATTCGCGATCAATCTGGCGATTACTTTTCCCTGTTTTTTCCCGACCACTACGTCGGGAACTATGAATTCAGGTTCCAACCCGAAATCTTGCGCAATGTTAAGCGCCCAGCCATTGCTTTTATTGTCCCCTCCCACAACAACAGCGATAAAAGGAGAATCCACTTCTTTATTGAACATCTCAACTGAAGTACGCATTCCGGCTTTAAATTCAGGATAGTCGATATAACGGATATTGTCAACGATGGTCCGGGCCATTGCCCTCAATTCCGGCGGATGAGCGTTAACCCACGCATCCGCTTTTACCGGATCCATCCTGGCGTCTACAACCGGACGCTGAATTTTGTTCCCGGAAGGATCAACTGCAACATCCTGCCTTACCAGACTCTCTCCCGCAGCTACCGTACTTCTTTCCGTAACCGAAATCGGAGTCGAGGGAAAATTATTCGTAACTTCTAAAACTCCGTCAGAGGTCAATCCGATTTTCAGCGAAATAAACATCCCGGGAAGGTTGTAATTAAGGTTTCCCCCGGATTTAACTTCGTGTATTTTCCCGCCGCCGTCTCTCTGGGCATACAACATATCGCCCTTCTTCACCACCGCTAAATTTATAGCGTCTTCACCCCCGCCGATACGCATATTAACAGGCGTGTTATCTGTTAACGCAACGTTGCCGATATCTCCCAATTCCAAAACAACTACCTTGGAACCGAGAGGAACCGGAGTAACATCGCCGCCGATCCGACTCCCGGTACGCTCCGATACCGCTTCTGCCCCGGATTCCCCAGTCACCTTCCTAATGGCTGCCTGATCGCCTATTGAAGTTTCAGAAACAGTCCCTGCGTTCGATCCGCCGTACCGCGGAATAAAGAAAAATGCGGCAAGCCCTGCATTCGCCGCGTCTTCTTTATTGATCCCGAAAGATTCTGCCGTTTCGCTTTCAAGCGCAGTGCGGGTTGTCGAGTCAAAAAGGCTGAAAAAAGCGGCGTCGTCGAACTTCCTGAAAAGGCTGCCGCCGGAAGTAAGCCAACTCTCTTGCGCGGCAGACCCGGACGCGGTTTTACCCAACAAGGTTTCGAAAGTCCCACGCACATAGCCGCTCTCTCCGGCATTGGCTGCCCATCGCGCGGACAACCCTTGGCCCGCAGGATCCCAAGCCGATGTGGTCAACCCGCCGATATTCATCATAGGCCCCATGGTGAGGCCGGTTTTAGGCGACTCTGCCGCGTGTAACGCGAGGATCTGTAACGCGGAGCCCGATTCTCCGCCGGGACCGGTCAAAGGATTCAAATGAAAATCATTATGCACCCCCCATTGGAGATCTCCGTTCTGGTCGCGGGTATATAAGTATGATTCTCCGATAGAATCGAGCGCGGTGCCGGCTGCGCTGAACACCGGGCCTATAACAACAAATGATTTTGCGCCTTCAAGAGACTGCGTTGGCAATAAAGCGGAATCCGCAAGATACTTATCAAGAGTTGATTGCATTCCGGTAAGATATCGCCCCGGCACGGCAGAGAAGCTTGATTCCCCGCCTTCAAGATACCCCCCGGCTTTACCGGGAAGCCCGCTCATGCCGAGCCCCCTGATCCCTGTGTTAAATAAATAGCCCTGGCCATATCCATGGTACGCGGATCTCACTGTCTCGTCCAAAGACGCCGCGCCGTTGCCGCTTATTAGCGAAGAGGCCTGAATAGACCCCGCGTTTACCCCGGCAAAAGTCAGGCCTGTCCGCGCGCTGCCGCTTGTCAACGCTTGAACCTTGGCGAGAACCTGGGCAGATTTCGTTGTGGCTGCCGCCACTTCATCCCCGGGCACAGGAGTTAATACAGTAGCTACAAGCGCCGCGTCCGATATCAAATCACCGGCGGTATATGTCTGCGGAGTCCACGCGAAAGTCGAGAAATCGCCCTGTTTTTCGGAATACTTATCCGAAAATTCCTCCACGCTCAAAGTTCCCGCGGCCGCTGCGGGCTCCGTTACGCCCGAACTCACGGATCCGGCCACAGGCTTATCCCGCACCAGCGCGTTCCATTTGGACGTATCAACGACAGCCGAAGGGACAGCACTCAACGACGTGATGCCGAATGGCGCAGGCAAACCGTTGATAGCGCCCGCGATTATTTGTTGCCCCTGAAGATCTTTATACTCCTGAGTATCGCGGTCCGC
>JBAYMQ010000021.1:0-8598 GCA_041663465.1 Candidatus Omnitrophota bacterium
CAGGAAACCACCTCAAGGATTAAATGCACCATAAAGAGTACGGCTTTAGAAAACTTTTTAAAAACCGGGATTTTCTTCTCTTGTGGCTTGGCCAGATCGTATCGCAGATGGGGGACCGGCTCAGCCAGATGGCGCTCATCGGCCTGGTATACGGCCGCGAAGGCACATCCATCCAGTTCGCGAAAATACTCTCCTTTACGATAATTCCCGTATTCCTCGTAGGCCCCGTAGCGGGCGCGTTCGTGGATAAATGGGACCGGCGCAAAACAATGTACGCCTGTGACCTTATCAGGGCGCTTTTAGTCCTGATGATCCCGCTGTTCCTCTTTTATAAACAGACCTTCATCTGGATCTATCTCATTATCTTCGTCGCGTTTTCTATCGGGAGGTTCTATGTGCCCGCGAAGCTGGCGGTCATTCCCGAACTTGTAAACCCCAAAGACCTGCTTATCGCCAATTCAATGATCAACACGACCGGAATGATAGCCGCGGTCCTGGGTTTCGGCATCTCGGGCGTCATTGTCGAACGGCTCGGCGCCAGGACCGGGTTCTATCTCGACTCGCTGTCTTTCCTTATATCCGGTATATGTATCTTCCTTATATCAAAGAAGATGAAAGCCACCGCTGATCTGAAAAAAGTCGGGCAGGAGATCGTAAAAGCTATCAAACAATCGGTCTTCGCGGAAATGAAAGACGGAATACTTTATTTCCTCAAGAACAAAACCATCAGGCTGACCGCCGGCGTCATCTTTCTGCTCTGGTCCGCGCTCGGAGCCGTGTATGTCGTTATTATCGTGTTTGTGCAGCAAACGCTGCATTCGGCGACCAAAGACCTGGGGCTCATGATCATGTTCCTGGGGATAGGGCTGTTCCTGGGATCCCTGGTATACGGAAGGTTCGGGGAAAAGATATCCCGGTACAAAATAATCTTTATCTGCCTTATCCTGAGTGGTATAATGGTTGTTGGATTTACGCTCGGCGTGCAAAGGTATCCTTATTTCGCGTTCGCCGCGCTGTTAGCGTTGCTATTAGGCCTGTGCGTATCGCCTATCATGATCGCGTCCAACACCATAATCCACAACGCGAGCGCTAACCATATGATGGGCAAGATCTTCAGTTCTCTTGAGATAGTCATGCATCTCGCGTTCCTTATATTCATGTTTGTAACCAGCATCCTGGCTGACCGGATCCCGCCGGCGAACATACTCATCACCGTCGGCGTGCTCATCAGCGTTCTTGGAACAGCCAGTATGTTTGTCAACCCTAAAAAATGGTCAGAATAGCCGAATATAAGTTCTATACGGAACATAAGCGTATTGAAACGCTTCCGCCGCCTGCCATTGTTTATATCCCTATAATCCAGCACCTTGGGAAGCCTTGCGACATCTTCGATATTAAACCCGGGGATCAAGTATCTGTAGGGCAACGGCTTGCAATAGCGGCAAGCCAGCCGTTCGCCCCTATTCATTCTTCGGTTTCGGGAAAAGTGACCGCGATACAAAACTGGCCGCATCCCGCAGCGGGCACGTGCAAAACTATTGTTATTGAGAATGACAGCCTGGATTCACCCGTTCGCGCGCCTGCGGGATTAATGTCCGGCGAAGAAGCGGGGAACTTAACCGCGAAACACATACGCGACTTGGTTTTTGAAGCGGGCATAGTAGGCATGGGCGGCGCGTCCTTCCCGACACATATTAAATTACAACCTCCCAAGCCCGTGAGCACCCTTATCATCAATATCGCCGAATGCGAGCCGTATTTAACCGGAGATTCCCAGCTCACGGTCGAGAAAACAGATCAGATCGTCGCCGGGATCGGTTTGGTCGGAAATTGTTTTCCGCATTTAAAAAAGACCATTATCGCCATCGAAGACAATAAGCCCGCGGCGATCAAAGCGCTCGAAAAAGCGACAGCAGGCACGCCGCTTATCATTGGAGTTCTTAAAGCTCAATACCCTCAGGGTGGAGAAAAACAATTAATAAAGAAATTGTTGGGCGTCGAAGTACCGCGCGCGAAACTACCTTTCGATGTCGGCGTTAGTGTCCAGAATGTATCTACGGTCTTCGCCATATATGAGGCGGTATACGCGCGCAAACCTTTGTACGAACGGGTCGTCACGGTAACCGGGAGCTGCCTTACCGATCCGAAGAACCTTCTTTGCCGCATCGGCACGCCTATTAAAGAATTGATCAAGTACTGCGGCCCCGTTAAAGAGACCCCGGCCAAGATCATTATAGGAGGCCCGATGATGGGCCTCGCGCAGTATACGGACGACGCGCCTGTCATAAAATCCACCACAGGCGTCATTCTTATGAACAAACGCGAAGCGCGGGCAATTGAGGAAACGCCATGCATCCGCTGCGGCGGTTGCGTGCGCGAATGCTCCATGGGGCTCATGCCGTGTCTCATAAATCAGGCGGCGGGAAAAGGTTTCTGGCAACAGGCAAAAGATCACGGCGCTCTGGACTGTCTCGAATGCGGGCTGTGCAATTATGTCTGTCCGGCGCATCGCTCGATCGTCCAATCGATCAAACGCGCGAAGTTGGAGATCAGATGAGATCAATGGTAAAGTTCGGGGCGATACTTGGCGGGATCTGCTTAATAGCTACGGGATTGCTGTCGGCAATGAATATCGTTACCTCCGGACGCATTAAAGCCCAGGCTGAGATCGAGCTTAAGTCGAGCCTTCAGGAAGTAATGCCTGAAGGCGTATCGTTTGAACCCGCGGACGGCTCAAACGATCCCGCCTATTATAAGGTAACTGATTCGGCAGGGCGCTTTATCGGCGCCGCGTTCAAAGCGTCCGCGAAAGGATATTCCAGCACCATCGAAACGATCGTCGGGATGGAACCGGACGGGACCATCAACGCGATCAAGATAATTTCCCAGCAGGAAACTCCGGGGTTAGGCAGCAGGATCGCGGAGATCGCCGGGACGGTCTCAATAGCGGATTTTTTACGGGGCAAGCGCCAGCAGGCGGGGCTGAGGCCCTGGTTCCAGATACAATTCGATAATAAAACTGTTACTGGGCTGGATCAGGTCGAAGCTATAACAGGCGCCACGGTTTCATCGCGGGCGGTCATCGACTCTGTTAAACAGAAAGCGCGGCAGATACAAACAGAATTGGCAAATGGATAACACTCTTAATATATCGGCATCCCCTCACCTGCACGCCAGAGAATCAACCGGCAGGACCATGTGGTTAGTCACCGCCGCGTTATTGCCCGCGGGCATCGCGGGAGTCTGTATCTTCGGCCCCGCGGCGCTTAAAACTATTCTTATCGCCGTGTTGTCCGCGGTCGCTGCCGAATGGGCCATACAGGCCGCGATGAAAAAAAAGGTTACGATCTGCGACGGATCCGCGGCGCTCACGGGGTTATTGCTCGCGTATAATCTCCCGGCGCATTGTCCTTTCTGGATACCGGTAACCGGATCTTTTATCGCGATAGCGATCGGGAAACAGATATTCGGAGGGCTGGGGCAGAATATATTCAACCCGGCATTGGTGGGGCGCGTATTCCTGATGGCTTCCTGGCCGCAATATATGACAACATTCTCCAGGGCCCTTTCTTACGACGCGGTAACGCAGGCCACGCCGCTGGCGCTGCTCAAAGAAAATAAATTGTTCGACCATATTTCTTATCTCGGCCTGTTCATGGGGAACAGAGGCGGATGCATCGGTGAAGTATGCGTCGCCGCGCTGGTGATCGGCGGAATATTCCTCTTATTGCGCAAGATCATCACCTGGCATATACCGGTCAGCTACATCGTTACCACCGGGCTCTTTTGCTGGGCCTTCGGCGCGAACACGCCCTTTGCCGGAGACTGGATGTTCCATTTATTGTCGGGCGGGCTGTTTTTAGGCGCGATATTTATGGCAACGGATTATGTGAGTTCGCCGCTGACCGGCCGGGGACAATTGATATTCGGCGCAGGCTGCGGTCTTTTAACCGCTATTATCAGGATCTGGGGCGGATATCCCGAGGGAGTTTCTTACGCGATCCTTATCATGAACGCGGCGGCGCCGCTGATAGACCGTTATACGAAAAACAGGATTTACGGGACAAAGTGAAGCCATGAAAAATCTCATACAGGAATTCTTCAAAGGTATCGTAAAAGAAAACCCGACGTTTGTCCTCGCGTTGGGGCTATGCCCGACCCTGGCGGTTTCAATATCTATAAGCAACGCCATCGGCATGGGGTGCGCGGCGACATTCGTCATCCTTTTTTCCAATATCATAATCGCGTCTATCAAGGATTTTATCCCGGACAAGATCCGCATTCCCTGCTATATCGTCGTAATCGCCACATTCGTGACTATCACGGAGCTGGTCATGAAAGCGTACTTCCCCCCCCTTAACAGGGCGCTTGGGATATATGTGCCGCTGATCGTGGTCAATTGCATCGTGCTGGGCCGCGCCGAAGCATTCGCGTCGAAAAATTCCGTAATGGCGTCCTTATTCGACGGCGTAGGGATGGGCGCAGGATTTACTCTCGCGCTTACCCTTATATCGGCTATCCGGGAATTCCTCGGCGCCGGGAAATTGTGCGGGTTAACGGTCATTCCGGGGTTCGAACCGGCGCTGATCATAGGAATGCCCTCGGGAGCGCTGCTCGTAATAGGTTTATTGCTGGGATTTTTTAACCTGCTCAAGGAAAAAGCGAAATGAACGCGACGCAGTTCCTGGTAATTTTTATATCGAACGTCTTTATTTACAACGTTATCCTCTCCCGTTTCCTGGGGCTGTGCTCCTTTATCGCCATATCGAAACAAACCAAACCCGCGCTGGCGATGAGCCTTGCCGTAGTATTCGTTACCACCATGTCTTCGATCATCACGTGGCTCATCTACCGGTTCCTGCTTATCCCCTTCAACATGACTTATCTGAGAACGATCTCTTTCATCCTGGTCATCGCCGCGTTCGTGCAGCTCGTGGAAATGATCATACGCAAGATCGCGCCGCCCTTATATTGTTTTTTCGGAATATATTTACCGCTCATCACGGTCAACTGCGCGGTTCTGGGCGTTGCCGTATTGAACTCGGATATGTACTTCGGCGCGGAAACGCCGATCCTGGCCTCTTTTGTGTATTCCGCGTTCCAGGGGATCTGCGTCGGGCTCGGCTACACCCTTGCTATGCTTTTGATGTCCGCTATCAGGGAACGGATAGAAACATGCGATATCCCGAAAGCCATGAAAGATTTTCCTATAGGATTCATCATCGCTTCGATCATGTCCATGGCATTTATGGGATTTAACGGATTCAGGTTCTAATATGGAAATCATCCTGCCGGTCATAACGTTGTCGGTTTTGGGCGCGATATTCGGCGTGGGGCTGGCCATAGCTTCAAAGGTCTTCGCGGTCAAGATCGACCCCAGGCTTGAGAATATCCACGGATTATTGCCCGGCGCTAACTGCGGAGCCTGCGGCGCGGCCGGTTGTTTTGGTTTTGCCGAAAGCCTGTTAAGCGGCACGATGCCTCTTGACTCCTGTAAGGGCGTTACTGATGAGAATAGAGAGAAAATCGCCAGGATACTCGGGCAAACGATAGAAAAGAAGATCAAGAAAATAGCTGTGCTGCATTGTAACGCGGGCGCGAAGGTAAAAAATAAATATACCTACACCGGAATAAAGGACTGCGTGGCAGCCAACAACTTGATGCAGGGCCCCAAGGCGTGCCTATTCGGATGTATCGGATTCGGCACCTGCGTGCGCGCGTGCCCGTTCGGCGCGTTGTCGATGTCGCGCGAAGGCCTGCCTGTCGTGGATATCCACAAATGCAAAGCGTGCAATAAATGCGTGACAACGTGCCCCAAAAAGCTGTTCACGCTTGAAGCGATCAGCCACCCCGTCCACGTCGCGTGCAGTTCGCGCGCGATCGGCAAAAACACGAAAGCGGTCTGCCCGGTCGGTTGCATCGCCTGCAAGCTTTGCGAAAAAGCCTGCAAATTTGACGCGATCCATGTAACGAATAACCTGGCGGCCATCGATTACCACAAATGCACGTCGTGCGGGGAATGCGCGCAGGCGTGTCCCGCGAAAACCATACATATACGCAAGGACAAATGATGAATATAGCTGTTTTCGCGTCCGGAACGGGAAGTAATTTCGCCGCGATCGCGCGTGAGGTCAAACAGGGGAAGCTGTCCTGCGGAATAAAACTTTTAGTGTGCGACAACCCCCGGGCAAAGGTTATCGATAAAGCCCGGAAAGCCGGCGTTGAAGTGTTTGTGATCGATCGCGGCGCGTTCGCTGAAAAAAAGGATTTCGAAAATGCCATAGCGGCGCGGCTGAAAAAAGACCGTATCGACCTGATCGTCCTGGCCGGCTTTATGCGGTTGCTCAGCGCCCAATTCGTCCGCGCGTTCCATAACCGCATTATCAACATCCATCCCGCGCTTCTGCCCGCGTTCAAAGGCGGCCACGCCATAGCCGACGCGTTCGCCTACGGCGCTAAACTGACCGGGGTCACCGTGCATTTTGTCGATGAACGCATGGATCACGGCCCTATCATCGCGCAGGAAGCTATCCCCATTAAAGATAACGACACCCTGGCGGCGCTCGAAAAACGGATACACGTGCGGGAACACAAGCTATATCCAGAAATAATCAGGTTATTTGCGCGCGGGCGGGTACGCGTGCGCGGGCGGAAAGTCGTTATAACCCGGAAGTAACGCTCACTTCTTCCCGGGCTTGCCCCAGATATCGGAGCTGGTCAGGGTTACGCTGGTATTCAGATCAAGATTCTTGAATCTAACCTCTTCTATCCCTGACATCTCATACATACGCAGGGTCTCCGTGATGATCTTTGAGATCTCCTTGTCGATATCCACATGCTGCTCGACTTCCGGCTTCTGGAATTTCAACGAGATCCGGTATTCTATCTGACGCGCGACAAAATCGTTAAGCGTTATATCCCGGTATTCCACGTGCCTCCCGGTCCTGTCTCCTATAACCAGAGGGGACACGGAGCTGTCCTGGATGACCCTGTGCTGGAACTCTCCCATAGGAAGAAGGCCGTAGGAGACTTTCTTGAGATCCCGCGCGTAAAATATTTCCTTTACCTCAAACCCGTTCTTCACATCCCCTATAACCATGACGACAAACTTGATATCGTCCCGCTGTGACGGCTGTATGTTAAACATCACCCGCCGGATGATCTTCCAGAGCGTGCCGATCTTTTCCGAAATATCCTTGCCGATCTTATATTCCTGGGATTTGTCTTTGACGGGAACGGGCTGAATAAGATATTCGCCCGTAAAGCTGGTATCTTTTAAAACCCCGCTGCTTTTGAGGATCCTGAATTTCTCGGGATATTTTTCGGGTTTGGGATTTTTTATGAACAGGTCCGTGACGGGCATATAGACCCAAAGCGTCGAACCAACGAGCCTGGCGGTAACATCCGTTTTATAGTCGGCCAGCGCCACATCCTGAAGGGATTGGGCTATATTCTGCGTTGTATACGAGGAGTTGTTCGCCGAGAAAAAGCACCCGCACAAGCCGAGGCATACGGCAAAAACACAAAAGTTATTGAGCGCGGCTCTTGCCAAATTCTTTGAAGATCGCTTCGATTTCGTCATAGTTAAGCTCTTCTTTGGCAACAAGTTCCTGGGCAAGCCGTTCTAACAATGCGTCTTCTTTTGACAGGACATCCTGCACATCTTTAAGACATGCTTGAAGAATATCCTGCACGTCTTCATCAAGCCGTTTCTGCATGTCGAACGAAACAGGCATCGACCGGTTACCGTGAGACGCGTATTCCGTCAACGCGTCGAAATTTCCCAACAACCCGGATTTGCCCATGCCCCAGCGCCATACCATATTGCGCGCCATCAAAAGCGCGGAAGCGAAATCTCCGTCGACCCCGGCTGTCGTAACCTTGATCTTCCTCTGTTCGGCGGCGAACGAGCCGAGGCAGATCTTGATCTGATTCAACAGATAATTCTTATCGTGGATAAAAACCTCTTCGCGTTCAGGAGTCCACGTGACGCCTCCGGTAAGGCCGCGCGGCGTGATCGTGATCTTAAACACATCCTGCGTGGGAGCGAGAAGATAGGTGATGATCGCGTGGCCCGCCTCGTGATAAGCGGTCTGCCATTTCTCTTCCGGGCGCAGTTTGATCCTGCGTTTGATCCCGAGCGCGATACGCTCGCGCGCTTCGTCTATATCCTGCATATTGATCAATTCTTTCTTCTTCCGGACCGTGATAAGCGCCGCTTCACGCACCAGGTTTGAGATATCGGCGGGGGTATATCCGACTGTAATACGCGAAAGGCGGTCGATCTTGATATCTCTCTCGTCGAATCTTACCGTTTTTAAATAATATTCGAATATCTTGCCCCTGTCCTCAAGGCTCGGCTTATCCACATATATTTTCCGGTCGAACCTTCCGGGGCGCAGCAACGCCGGATCCAGGTAATTCTGGGGAACGTTGGTCGCGCCGATGATGATTATGTTGGCGTCTTTTTCTTTCAGCCCGTCCATCTCTACGAGCAGCTGGTTAAGAGTCTGATTATGTTCGCTCGTGCCGCCAAAGCCCGAATCCAAGCCCCTGCGGGCTCCCAAAGCGTCGATCTCATCGATGAAGATGATGCAG
>JBAYMQ010000022.1:0-8262 GCA_041663465.1 Candidatus Omnitrophota bacterium
AAAGTATTCGCCCTCATCCTCGGATTTACCTTCATAATACGCGGAACATCCGTATTCCGTTATGAATACAGGTTTGTTCGCCGCGTCCTCGACCTGGCGCCACAAATAACCGAAACCGAGGTTGCCGCGATAGGCGTTCGTGCCGAATATATCGACTTCGGGCGCGTTCTTCCCGAATCTGTCCAGGAACAATATATCTCCGCTGCAGACCGCTACCGGATGATCCGGGTCGATCTCTTTGATCTTCCGGGCGACTTCATTGGCGAATTTAAAAAAAGCGTCCGGATCCTTATCCGCGTTACAGGCATATCCGTACACATTCTCATTCCCCAGAAGCCAGAACAGGACATACGGCTCATCTTTATGCTCGTTGACCATCCGGAGCACGGAATCCATCATGTTCTTTTTGTGCTCCTCATTGTTATAATCAGTGCCCGGATTCCATTGCGCCCCCGAACCCAGCGTATATTTACCCAGGAAATCACCCACGATGGTCATGATCCCGTAATTCTTATAAAGATCCCTCAATATTTCCTTATTCAACGTCAACGGATGATGGTAAAGCCGGATGGTATTAACTCCCATTTCTTTCATCAAGGAGAAATCCCCGACAACCGGCTCGTCTTTATCTTGTTTATTATTCTTATTCTTATCCACAAACGTGTCGTACGGTCCGTCGGCTTTGCCGTTCTTGTTCAGATCCTGTTCCATCCAGTTCTGCTGCGTGCCGTCGTCGGGAGATTCCCCGACCCTGCTCGGAGCGTATGTGACACCCTGGATACAGTAAGGCTTGCCGTCAACCATCAGTTCCCAATCGCCTGTCTCATATTGCAGGACCTGCACCCTGCCTTTTCCGGACCGGGTCTTGACGCTCAACAGGTCCCGGTTAGGCCTGGAGGCAAGCTGTTCGAGCATCTTTACCTTAACGAACTTTCCAGGATCGGCGGAAACAATGTCGTTAGAAACATCTTTATCGAACCCGTTCACGATAGTGATGTCCGCGCCTTCGAGCCGGTATCCCAACTGCGGATTGCGGCGCAACAACACATCGATACGCGATATGGCCGCCTGCCCTACATACCAGGGCGTTTTAAAATAAGTGATCCCGTAACTACCGGGGAAATGAACGATGATCGCGTAATAACATTTGATCGCGTGTTTAATGAGCCCGGCTTTTTCCAGAATGAGCCCTTCGTAATAGAGCCTGACAGCCTGCGGCTGCGGCGCGAGCGCCCATTTAAAAAACGCGGCCTGCAAATCAGGCGTATAAAGGAAATCCCATTCCTCGTCTTTCGCGAAAACGCCCAGACGCTTTTCCTTCTGAGCCTTCTTGAACTCGGGATCCCAGCGCAAAGAAGTGGAATTCGGGTAGATCCCTTCCCCCACCGCGGCGCTTAAACCTTCCTGATCTTTAACGACGTATTTATAATCCCTTGTCCCCGCGTTTTGGAACTCCCCGTACCGGGAATAATCTACAAAATCCTCTTTCCCCGGGTCGTACAGGACGATCTTCGTGGCCGGCCCCGCAACGCGCGGTTTCGCTTCAAGCTCGATCGAACCGCTCTCCAATTTCTGGATGCTCTGCTGGGACGCCTCGGCGATGCGCCAGAACCAACCCCTTTGATCCCACGCCTGGGCGTATGGATATTTTTCAACGATCAGTTTAAAAATCTTCACGGCCTTATCGACGTCCTGCTGGCGCATATACACTTCAGCCTGGATAAAATACGCGGTCGCCACGTCATTAAGAACCTGCGCCGCTTCTATCTCATCCTTATGCTTTGGTAAAGCGCTTAAGTTCGCCTGAAGCTTATCGGCTTCATCCTTATAGAGATCGACCACCTGTTGCGTAAATTTAAGCGTATTCTCGACATCGCGGGCGCCGTGGCTGGACCACGCCTTATCGATCAGCGCCCCGGACGACGGCTGATCCTGACACAAAACCACAGACTGCGTGCCGCACGAATAAATCATTGCCGCGGCCGCCAGGATCCTTATCGCGCCCCGATTCATCATCCTACCACCGCTCCCTGCGTAATGCCTTTAATGATGTGTTTCTGCATTAATATATATAAAATGATTATCGGCAAAGCCGTTATGGTCAAAGCGGCCATCAACACCGGATAGTTCGTGAAGTATTCCCCTCTGAACTTTTCGAGAGCCACCTGCAGCGGCATGTATTTCGGGCTGTCGAAAATGATCAAGGCCAGGATATATTCATTCCACACATTGAGCGCGTTAAAAACAACGACAACAGCCAGCACAGGTTTTGAAAGAGGCAGCGCGACATGCCACCAGATACCGAGTTTTGAACAACCGTCTATGCGCGCGGCGTCCTCAAGTTCTTTGGGCATCTTGTCAAAAAACGTCTTTAACATGAATATACTCGTGGATAAGCCGACATTGATCATGCACAGGATATACCCGATCGGCGTGTCGCGCAGATGGAGCTTGTTCAACAATACATACAACGCGACAAAACTTCCGGGGATAGGGATCATCATGGCCGCCAAAAAGACATAAAAGATAGCGTTCTTGCCCGGGAATTGGAACCGGCTGAACGCGTATGCCGCCATGGACGAAATAATAACGATCCCCATGACGACGAACACCGTATACATCAGGCTATTCAGGAAATACCGGCCGAAATCCCCGTCCCTTATGGCCTGAACATAATTTTCAAAGTGGAAATGGCTCGGGAACAGGGCTATATCGCGGAAGATGGACTCGGATGTCTTAAAGCTGGACATGAACATCCACAGAAAAGGATATATACATGTCACGGCGACAGAGATCAGGAAAAGATGGATCAACACATTCAACGTGATATTTTTTGTTTTATAATACGCGCCTGTTTTGATTTTTGTCGTCATTACGCTTGCCGGACCTTTTGCGAAACTTTATTTTGGATAAAAGAGATCGTCACAAGAAGCACGCCGAAAGTAATGCCCTGGGAACACGCGTACCCGAATCTGGAAGATCCCTGCATCGACGCCAATATGCGCAAAACGGGAACAGACGTATGGCCGGCGAATTCCCCGCCTACCAGGCCTCTGATCAAGACAAATGACTGCATGGTACCTAAGATCGTAAGGATCACAACCATGGTCGCGACCGGGATCATAAGCGGGATAGTGATATTCTTGAATTGTTCCCAGGCGTTTGCCCCGTCGACCCGCGCCGCTTCATACAATTCACGCGGGATTGTTTGCAGGCCCGCGAGGAACAACAGAAAACCCCACCCGAAGCCTTTCCAGCTGTGAATAACGGCGACCGTGGTCAGAGCGGTATTGGGATCGCTCAACCAATTATGGGCGAATTGCCCCAACCCGATGCTTATCAGGAAACGATTGATAATATTCGCGCCTGAAACATCGCTGATGATAAAGCTCCAGACCATGCCCACCACCATTTCAGACAATACGGGAGGGATGAAAAAGATAACGCGATAGAAGTTCTTCATTTTCATCTCGCGGTCGCAAGCCAAAGCGAGCATAAAAGCGAGCGCGTTCTGGAAGGTCAACGCGATAAAGGTGATCCAGGAAACATTTACCATGGATCTCCACCAGCTGGGATCCTGAAAAAGGATCTCTTTGAAATTGTCAAAACCGATGAAGACCTTGGCCGGGCTGATACCGTCCCAATCGAAAAAGCTGAACTGAAAAACCCAAATGAACGGAAGGATATAAAAGATCGTAAAGATCGCGACAGCCGGAAGAACGAACAGATAATTTTCGAGTGTGTCTCTAAGTCTCATGTACTTTATCTTTTTTGTTTAGCCAGTTCCCGCGCCTTGACTTTCTGAACCTCGTCAGCCAGCTTTTCAGGCGTCATTTCGCCTATCATGATAGACTGCAGCCCCTTATCAAGCGTCTCGATGACCGCCGGGGACTCGGATATGCCCCAAACATTGGGATGCGTCGCGTAATCCATGGACTTGGCGAACTGCGCCAGGATAGGCGGGATCTGCGACAGGCACTCTTTGTTCGCCGGAAGATTGTTTGTCGCAACGGATAAAAACGCCTGCTGATCCTGGGCCGTGAACCATTGAAGGAACTTCACCGCTTCGTCTTTCTGCGCGGAGCGGGCGTTAACCATGAACGAAGACCCCGCGCCTCCCCATATCGCGATCGGAAAATTATCCGAGGCTTTTGGCGGAAGGATAGCCGCGTAATTCAAACCGGGATTCATTCCTTTATATACGTTCACGCACCACGACCCGTTGAACGCGAAGAGCGCCTTGCCGTTGGCGAACAACTGTTCGGCTGTTTTATTTACCATGGTCACGAGTCCGGTCGCAAGCACGCCCTTTTCCTGCATCTGCTGGAAAAGGCCGAAAACCTTAACCCATTCCGGATCGTTATACGGAACTTCGCCGCGGATAGTCGCCAGGACCTTATCCTTGCCCATGATATTGAACGCGTAATTATTCGCGAAGCAATCTATCATCCACACTTCGCCCCATCCGGATACGAGGCCCTGCATATTCGCCTTTTTAAGCTGCGCGCCGACCGCGACAAAATCCTCGAATGTCTGCGGCGGTTTTTCAGGATCGAACCCGAGCTGTTTATAAATGTCCTTGTTATACAGCATCTGGATCGTCATGATATCTATCGGTACGCCATACACGCCGGGTTGGATGCCGTAGGAGTTTTCCGGCGCGAATTCGTCGACCGCCAGGGCTTTCTCGAAAAAGCTCCGGCGCCAGGAAGCGTTATTGGCGTCCATCGAGGATGTCAGGTCGAGTATATGGCCCGCTTTGATGAATGAGGAAAAATCGCGCTTCTCGCCCAACACCCCGAATATATCCGGCAGGTTCATGCCTTGCGCCGCGGCCCTGACTTTCTGGGAGTAAGCGTCCGACGGGGCATATAATTCAAAATTCACCTTTACGCCGGTCTGCGCTTCATATTTGTTAGCCAGTTCCTCAAAAGCCGGCTGCCGGTCGGTCATCCAATGCCATACCGAAACGGATCTTTTAGACGCCCCAGAGTTTTCCGATGAACAACCTGCAAGCGCCATAACCGCCAACACCATCAACCCGCCCGCTAACGCTGATCCCGTATTTCTCATGAATCCTCCAGAAGAATTGGTTACAAATAAGACAACATATTCGATAATTCTACCATATTTTTATTTCTCATTCAAGTTACTTCAGCGAACAAAAAAAGGAGGGAACGGCTATTTGGACAACGATGAAAAACACTATTGATGACACGAAAAACATAAAAAATTTTATCCCAGCAAGCCGCTGAATCAAATAACCCGCAGTATGCGCGAAATGCCCATAAGGTCCGCTTTGTCCAAATTCACCCCCGACCTAAACTGGTCGGAACCAACCATTTGAGACCAAACAACCTCGCCGCGCGTATAAAGAGGATCTCCTCTATCCGGGACCTTCAGCCACATTTCTACAGTTGTATTCAAACTAAGCATATCGCTGGTAGTCACGCCTATTCCTTTTGCGCTGACATCCATAGTTTGAGCTTGGCCTTCTTTATTGGTCCCCAGATCGAGGTATTTCATAGCCAGCTTTACCGGGAATCTTTCGAAAACCCTCAGGTCTTCAGTCCCCATATTCTGCATCCCCGCCCCCTTTTGCCTCAACAGGTTAATAAAGCCCTTATTTCGCAGTAACTTAAATCCCGGGCGCATCCCGAAAACAGGAACTTAACCGTGGCCTTAAATCACCCTTACATCTTGAATCCGAGTGTATTATACCAATTTCCTGCAATTAGTAAAGCACTTTTACCGTGGCTGGCTGGATATAAAAAACATTAAAGACTATTCATCATAATTCTTTCGATCGCGGGATCCCGTCTCCTGAAATCGCGTTTATTGAGCTCAAGCGGCGACAGCGGAGGCAGTTCATCCGCAACGGAGCCTCCCGCCACCGCAAGCCCCGGAGCGTCCTGCGCAACGGCGCGGATATGGCTCAACGCGTACCGTATCGGATGCTCTTTCGATCCATCTATCATCAGGTCAAAAATACGCTGGCGGAGCCCCGGCTCGCGCGCCGGCCTGTCTCCTGAAGCGTGTTCTACGGAAATAAGCCTTAGATCTATCCCGCCGCTGAAATACCTGCGGGTAATAAGCTCGAGATACGATTGCAGCTTTCCCGTAGAATCCTCGGAAAAATTATACTCGCCTTGCCGCAATGATTGCATATACTCACGATATATCTGTTCGCTGCTATACGGCAACCGGCTCGGAAGATCTTTCGCGATAGCGGCTGATATTGTCTGCAAAAGCCGCGGCTGCTGCGTGCCATAATGCTGTTTGAACCAGCGCGCAAGAATAACTGCCCTATACGCCCGTCGCAAATTTTCGTACGCGGGCCCTTCGTTGACTTTTTTATTCAGCTCCGGCAGGACCATTTCCCTCATCAACGATGTCCCGTATTGCGCCAATTCCTGCGCCTTTTTCCCCGGGATCCGCTTGCTTTCGCTTAAATAGTCGGATTCCAGGCATACCTGCAAAGGGCTGTTGACGATCCGAACGCTGTCGGAGGTCTCGCTGAGCACCGCCTTCCCGGGTATGATCCACACCCTGTTGGCGATCGGCATCTCATCGATACCTAAAGCCTGGGCTTTCGCGTATAACCGGCCCCAGTATTCGCGTCCTGTCCTGGACGTGCGGGGATTCGTTACTTCACTTACGTCTTTCTTTAGAGTAAGGTCGGCGGCGAGCATGATCTTTCCCAAATCCGTATCTCTCACGAGAGGATCGACGCTATCCTGCGCGCGCTGCGGTTTAAGATTTACCCAAAGTTTCTCGGATGGGATACCCAGGCCGAGAAAAAAATATTCCAGGGAACGCCCCAAACCCATACCTATATACGTGTCGGACGGATTCCCGGTTGTCGCGGCCGCGTCAACGCTGAACCTGATCTGCGCCTGCCCCGACGCCGAATAAACGGCCAATCCGGTTAAAGACGGAGATACCGCGTTTTCATTGCCGGACGCGTGCGAGCAAACGGCCTGCGCCAGGGCAACGAACACAATTATAGTAACGGCATGCCTTCTCAACACTTGCTGCTATCCGATCTCCGTGGCTTATTTCGTAGAGCTTATACCTTAGTGAAAAACTCTTCTTCTTCACGAATAGCTTGATCAACCTGTTCAGCGATAAACACATCGGCCAGCTTGAACTCGGCTATATCTTTATCGAACTGCGCGAACGCCGCTTGTGTCGCCTCATCGGCAAGCAGCGCGTTCAACGCCTGCGCGAGCGCGATAGTACTGATACTTTTAACCGGTATCTGCCGGATATCTTTCACCGCGGCCGCGTCTTCTTGCGCCGCGGAACCAAGAACGACGATGTTTTTCGCGGGGTAATCCGAAGCCTTGAGCATGTTGACGGCGCCCGTCAATGTAGGCGCTGTAAGGATAGACGCGTCGCCCAATAACGCCTTCACGGATCCCATGGATTCCCCGTACAACACAACCCGCACCTGCTTATTCAAAACCAATGCCTGTTTCAACGCGTTGACGCTGCCGCCGGAAGCGAAGAAATCCGAACCGACAACCAGCGCCTTCTGGGATACGGCTTCTTTTTCCTGGATCTCGACCATGCGCAGATATTTATTCCTGCGAACCCATTGGTCGTTATTCGGGAAATCATATCCCGGCTGCGGATCTCCGGTCTTTAGCCCCAGAGCCCTGGTCGCGTACGCCAGATCCGCGATACCGTCATCCAGCGTTTCGCCTGAACGATGGGACACGACCGCTTTCATGCCGTTCTGTTTAGCGGTCTTCATGACATCAAGCGTGCCGCCCAAGGTGCCGTTCTGGTTGACTTTGATCAGGATCGCCGTAGCGGAGTTCCCTGCTATGCCTTTTTGCAGCCTCACCTGCTGCGTAACAAAAAGATCGTCGCCGATCGTCAAAACGCCCCGTTCTTTCATAGCCGCGGTAAACAAAGCCCATCCGGCCCAATCATTCTCGGCCATACCGTCTTCTATGGAAAGGATCACCCCGGGATATTGTTCGACCAGTTCAATATAAAACTGCACCATTTGCGCCGAAGACAGCTCTTTTCCCTGAAATTCATAAACATTTTTCTCGGAGTTGTAAAAGCTCGTAGCGGCCGCGTCCAGGGCAAGTTTTATATCCCTGCCGGGTTTATATCCGGCGTTGCGGATCGCCTCCAGCACCAGCGCGATAGCTTCCTCGCTTTTCCCAAGGCCCTTAACGGAAAATCCCGCCTCATCGGCGCGCATGATAGCTTCAGCCGCATATTTCTTCAGAAGAAGGCCTTTCA
>JBAYMQ010000023.1:0-8125 GCA_041663465.1 Candidatus Omnitrophota bacterium
AACTATTCAAGCGAAAAAACCCCCGAAAACTGGTGTATCCGCTCATCGAACACAATATCGCGCCGCGTCACTGGCCTTTTAAGCGTTATACCCTGAAGGCGGGTGCACCTGCTTAACGCCACATACACCTGGCCGTGGGCGAACGCGCCCCAACCGAGGTCGATAACGACATTGTCGAACGTCTGCCCCTGGCTCTTATGAATCGTGATAGCCCACGCGAGCCTAAGAGGATATTGCGTGAAAGTGCCAACGATCTTTTCATTGATACGGTCATCTTCCCTATCATACTCATATACGATCTTCTGCCATTCGACCGGATCGACCTCATATACGCGTCCGTCGATATCCACGCTGATAGAATTTCCTATAAGCGCGCGGATAATACCGATAGAACCGTTAACCCAGCGCTTCTCGGGATCGTTCTTAAGCATCATCACCTGGGAACCGATCTTGAGCTTCAAACAGGCGTCAGTCGGGTACGCCGACTCGTCAAAATCATTCTCGACATCCGCCTCATATTCAAATTGCTCCCCGCTTAATTTTGACAAACGCCCCTGGTTAAGAGCGCTCGCGTCCCTATTCGTCGCGGTCAGCGTGATACAATGATCCAATTCACCGCCGATACTCCTGTTCACCCGGCTGTTCAATAACGCGAAATCATCTTCGTCATGTTCATTATTCCTGATTTTATTCAACAGCCCGATAAACTGGCTATCGGTCTGCCTGAAGATCTTCGTCAACTCTATTCCCGTAACGGTAATTTCCTTGAACACATCGGCGCTGAAAAAATACGGGGTCGGATACTTTTCCGCGTACACGCGGGACATCTCCCTGCCGACGATCGGGGACAACTGGAACAGGTCGCCGAAGAATATCATCTGCGCGCCGCCGAAGGGGACATCCATCTGGTCGCGATTGATCCGCAGCGCGTGATCTATACCGTCCATAAGGTCAGCCCTGACCATGGACACTTCATCAATGATAACGGTGTCGATCCGCCTTATCATTTTACGGTTGCGCCTGCGGTGAATAGTTTCTTTCCGGATGAATTCAGGGGGGAATCCAAAAAAAGAGTGGATCGTCTGGCCGTTCACATTGATGGCGGCTACGCCAGTCGGCGCCAGGACAACCCTCTGTTTCCTGGTGTTTTCAAGAAAATACTGTAAAAGCGTGGACTTCCCTGTTCCGGCCTTACCGGTGATCAGGACGCATTGGTCTGTTTTTTCCATCAGGTCGAACGCGCGGGCGAATTCCAGCGACAGTTCAAAATCAGCGGGCAACCCTTCAGATACTCTTCTGGATATCATTTCCCTCGTTCCCGCCAGGTCGCTTTGCCATCTGCCACAAAACCCACGTTCCGGCCATAAAACATACCAGCATGGAAAGCACGGCGATCCCGCGCGTAAATCCCGCGATAGCGGTATCAAACCGCAGAATATTCATAGAACCGAACATATATTCCCAATCGTGATATACTCCGCCGCCGCCGACACTGACCAACGGCAACTCCTGCCTGCGGGCATCGGCCATATACGCGGCGATATTAAACAAGTTTGTGGAAATCCAGCCGAACGATAGCGCGATCGCGAAAAAGTCCCGTTGCCTGTAGAAATTGAACACCGCGAAAACCGGAACCGCCAGCTGGAAGATAGTTCCTCCTGCGATCGAGACACCCTGGCCCAAAAAACCGAAGATCATATGCCCCAGTTCGTGTATCCCCAGATTCAATCCTCCCAGGATACTCGAATACAGGGGATTGCCGACGTGGCGCAGAAAGACATAAACAAAATACGCCAGTAACGGGGCGCGAAACATCCAATTTTTACCGCGGCACCACTCCGCAGCCTCCTGTAAAAGGGCGCGTGTCATATTCTTAGCGTAAATCCATCACTGGGCATAATAAAAAATAACGTTTTCCTTGATCCGCGGATTCAGGTTCTTATGCACGGGACAATTGACCGCGATAGTTTCAAGGCTTTTACGCTTGGCGGGATCGACATTCACGGCGATATAAAATCGCAGCGTAATGGTCGCGATATTATGCTCAGGCCCTGGAGCCAGCTCTCTTTCCACCTCAACGCGCGACCCTTTAAGGTCCACGCCTTGTTTTCTCGCCGCAAGCGACATAACCGTCATCGCGCATGAACCAAGGGACACGACCAGGAGATCGACCGGGCCAAGGGCCTCCCCTTTACCGCCGTAATCTTTAGCCGCGTCCGTAGTGATCGCTTCGCCGTTGGTATTCATGGCCTTAACGCGAAGATCCCCCTCATATACTATGTTAAATGCTGCCATTGGATACTCCTATCGGTAAAATAAAACTAAAAACACTCCCTTTCCCCAGCTTACTTTCAACCCAGATCGTGCCGCCATGCATCTGAACTATCTGTTGAACAATAGGAAGGCCCAGGCCCGTATTGGGAAGAGAAGCCTCGCTGGAGTCCTGCGAACAGTAGCGTTCGAACAAATGCGCCAGACGGTCATCTGAGATGCCTGAACCCGTGTCGCTTACAGCGACTAAAATAAATTCCTGGCTTTCACGGGCATCCGCGAGCCAGCCTGACGGTTTGAAAGGCTCAGCGCGCACGGTTATATGGCCCTCCACTGACGTAAATTTTATAGAATTACTGATCAGGTTGATAAGGACCTGAACAACCCTGTCTTTGTCAGCGTATATGTCCGGCAGCCCCGGAGAAACCTGCACATGCAAAAACTGATTTTTAGTTTGACGCCAGCGTTCTATGGAACGGACGGCTTCATCTATGGCAGCCGCGATATTGACCGGTGCCCGCTTAAGCACGATCTTTCCGGCCTCCATTTTGGATATTTCTAAAAGGTTATTGATCAAACGGGTCAGCCGGACCGAATTCTCATGTATCGAAACCAGGAATTTCTTCTGATCCTGGGCCGGCACCTGCATATTCTCGTCCAGCAGAAGCCCCGACGCCTTTTCAATATTTATAAGCGGGGTGCGCAATTCATGGGTAGCCTCGGAGAAAAACTGCAGTTTTACCTCCCCCATGCGTTTCAATTCGGCATTGGATCGCTCGATCAGCAATGATCTGCGTTCAAGTTCATCCGCGCTGGCCCTGAGATTATGTGTGATCTGATTTATGGAATCCGAGAATTGCGATCCGTCAGTTATCACCGGGACTTCAACCTTCTCACTTATATCCCCTTTCGACAGCGTAGCCAGGCACGCGCTGATCCTTGCCAGATACCGTATGAGATTTATCAAAGAAATTATGCCCAGGGACACTACAACGGAAGTAATGATAATGATGACTTTTTTTTCTGAAAACCGCGCGGCAGGCGAACCAATGAGGAGATAAAGGCTGACGAGGAACGGGATGATCGCGGTCAACCCCACCAGCATAACTATCTTGCGTACAATGCTCGTTGATTTATGCGGCATTCGGGCTCATCCTTTCGATCATTCCTTTGACTTGCACTCTTGGCGGGCATCCTGCATCATACTGCGGAGCGTATTCAGATCTATCAGGAGAAAGTCTTTTTTTGTCACGAGCTCGAACATCCCGGGATTTTTTGTTTCTAATCTTGCAAGCCATTGCTCGTGCGTCATTTTGGACTGCGTGCCGCGCTCTTGAGCTTTCAGCTTACGCGCCGCCGCGCGTTTCATCTGGAGCTCGAACTGTTTGGTCCTTTCCCGTTCATACTTCGCGGGATCATTTTGCTTAAGCGACTCCAGCCGGGCCCTCTTCTCGCCCTGCTCCAATATCCGCTCCGCGTCCGCCTGAGCTTTTTGTTCCCGCCCTAGAGCCTTTATCTGCTTATCCACATCCGCGATCTCGCTCCTCTTCGCCCGGATCTTAGTCTCAAAATCCAGGACTTCGGGGCATTTTCCGACAGGAGCGGGTTCAGGCCCTTCCGACCGCGCCGCTCCCGTGAACAGGAATACCAGACACATCATACCCAGCGCCATTGCGATGTTTTTATTCATTCAAACGTCCCCCGCTTCGTTTATTTCACCGTATATCCCTGGTTCTTCAATTCCTGCTTGATCTGCCCGCTATGGTCGCCCTGGATCTCGATCGCCTGCTCCTGCACCGTGCCCCCTGTGCCGAATTGCTGTTTAAACTTCTTGGCTAATTGCACAAGGCTTGACTGACTTAAAGGCAACCCCCTGATCACCGTTACGCGTTTGCCCTTACGGCCATGGGTTTCATACTGAACGCGCACAACGCCGGAGGTTCCGGGAACAGCTTCCCGCCGGATCCCGGCGCATTCGCATTGCGCGACAGCCTTGGCGCAATCGGGACACATGCGCCCTTCTCCGGTGGAATATACAATACCCTGCCCCATATTATCTCTGCTCCATGATAGCCTGAACCGTTACACCGGGATGATGATACCGTTTTCTGCCGGCGGTTGACTTCTTATACTGGATAGCCTCCACCGGGCACCACTGTAAACAGGCCACGCAATGCTGGCAATTGTCGCGCCAAACAGGTTTGCCGTCTTTCATGGTAATATTTTCAACGGGACAAACCAGGCCGCATACGCCGCATTTCGTGCACTTGCCGGTGATCCAAAAATCTTTTGCGGCTGACGGGATCCGCGCGGAACCTCCCTTATATAACAATATATAAAAAAGGAAACTTAGCCATACGGGACTCTCTTCAATGATCCCTCGCGCGCGCTCCCTGACCAGCCCAGCTATATTTTTTACTTTTGACTTTTCCTTCAGGAACATGCCTTCCTGATCTTCTTTTGATATGGCGCCGTACAAAGGCGTGTAATTACCCGGCATGCGCACCGAAAAACCCGCGGCCATATCGATGCCGCGTTTTTTAAGGATATTTTTCGACAGGGAATGAGGCCTCCCCGTCAATCCGCCGTATGTGGCGACGCAAAAGACATACGCGCCTTGCCCGATGATGAGATTCCTCAAAAAAGACGCTATAATAAGCGGGATACCGAACATATAGACCGGATACACAATACCAACGACATCACACGGCGTATCCACTTGCGTTTTCAAGGCCTTGGTTACGGGGAACACCTTCGCGCCCAATTCAGCCGCCAGATCGTTGGCTACGGCGAGAGAATTTCCTGTGCCCGAGAAATAATAAATGACCGCGTTCATATACCTTACGCCTCGAATTTCAACCGCTTCACCCGGATCTTTCAGCTTCGGTATCCCCTGCCGAACGTTCAACAACCAATATTTCGCGGACCTTGACAAGTATAGACTTTACCTGCTCCCGGTCCACTTCGACAAATTCCAAACCTACCCTGTAATAATCCTGGTCGGCGTAAACCCGCTGGCAGTATACCACCCTGCCGATACCGCCTAGATTGATGTTCAATTGCCTGTTTATGACAAGGAACTTTACCCTCGACTCCGCATTCAGTTTCAGCGTCGAATACAGGCCTACCCCGTTAAAACTAAGATCAATCAGCTCGCAATCCGTCGAGATACTTTTTTCGGGATCGACCTGCAGGACAACCGAACCCGACATCGAGAACCGCACGAATAGCCGCCGCTCAATGATCATATAACCAGCCTCCTGTGAATAGACGCCCTTATTAATACGATCTTATTATACTTCCCTGATGTAAAAAGACCAAGACAAAAAAGCGCGTCCAATGAAGACGCCTCCTTCCGTGATCAACAACATTATCCGCGGCTTTGTTCGGTCCGGATCCGGGCTTAAAGGCCGCCGTCCCTAAAGCTCTTGAAGGCTGTCCTAGTGACGATCACATGATCCAGCACTTCTATGCCCAGGATCTTCCCTGCCTCAGTGAGCCTGCGGTTCACGTCGAGATCCTCTTCCGAAGGCTCGAGGTCCCCGGAGGGATGATTATGCGCCAGGATTACCTGCACCGCGAGATGTTTGACCGCGGGCTCAAAAACTTCCCGGGGATGGACCAGGCTGGCGTTAATCGTACCTACAGAAATTATCTCTCGTTTGATCTGCTGATTGCGGGTATCCAGAAAGAATACGACAAAATGTTCTTTTTTGCTCTCGCGGATATCCCTTAAACCGTCAAAAACATCCCTCGGGGATAAAAGCTGGCCGATTCCGGCTTTTTTACTCTCAAACATCCGTTTGCCCAATTCCACGCTCGCGAGTAATCCGCAGGCCTTTGCCGGGCCTATTCCGGATAAACGCGCTAAGTCATCCCGCGTCGCGTGGGGCAATCGCGCGAATGTGATCACGCGAAGGATCCTGGCCGCTAATGCCAGGACATTCTCTCTCCTGCTTCCCGTACGCAAAATTACAGCGAGCAGTTCCGCGTTAGTCAACCGGTCGGGCCCGTATCGGATCAGCTTTTCGCGCGGCCGCTCGACACGCGGCAAATCGTGAATGGTTATATTATTCATTCCTTATGCCCTCGTCAAAATAGACGCTAAAGGCGTATATATCTCTCACATTAATTATATGAACATAAAAAGGGCTGGACGTGATGCCCAGCCCTGTAACTGCGGCCGGACGGATCGTCCGGCAACGCAGGGAGGATTGCTATCGGGTGACGGCAGGAACTACGCGAACACCATTGTCGCGAAAATAATAAGAAGTATCAGCCATAACAACGTTATTTTTTTCACGGCCTCACCTTATTCATAAAATATCTTTACATTTTGCCCGACTTCACCAATTTCTCAGCTTCAAGCCAATTTTCAAGGTCACGGCCGGGCTGACGGCCCTTTTTCTCATAAAGATCCCGGGCGACTTTGCGAATAATATCCGTCTTATCCTGCGCGCTCGTTGTGCCGGCGGAATTCATTGTATTCATTGAAAACATGGATTTGGCAGGTGATTTGACCATAAAAAACCCTCCTTTTTTATACAGCTTTTTGTGCGGGAAATATGGAAGATTATTATATGCGGGAAATATGGATTTGGGAATGACCAGATTCTACTTTTTGTGGACTTATTTCTACTAAATTACAATGAAACAAAGATAGAACCGGCTTCGACCTTAAGGGGGTAGGTAATTAGAGCCAGGGTGGGATACATGGGATCAGGAGGCACAGGGCCGCATAATACTTCGCCGGTTGTTATATCGAACTGGGCGAAATGCAGCGGGCAGGTAAGGATATATCCATCCAGGGTGCCCGTCTCAAGCGACGCGCCCACATGGCCGCATCCGCGGGCCACCGCGTAGAAATCGCCGTTAAAATTGCAGATGACGACCTTTTTACCGTCGAGATCGACAGCCTTCATTCCTCCGGCCGCGATATCCGCTACTTTAGCCGCTTCAACAAACATATCACCCTTTCTTAACAACGCGCGCCGGGATCTGTTTAAGCGAATGGGGATCCTTAACATCCTTATGCACGAACAACCCGCACCAGCACCTTTTCATAGCGTCAAAATGCTCTTTATTGAACGGAATACACGGGCAAACTATTTTCATATTATCCGAACGGCTCGCGGTTATCCGTTTGCACGGGCAGTACGGAACGCCGTGCTTTTGCTCAAGCAGGACTTCCTGTTCGAGGCAAAATTCGACCAGTTCCTCGTCCGGGCTGAATTTATATCCCAGCGGATCAACGACCTTGCCGAAGAAATAACGCAATGCCTTTTTACGCGACGCTACGCTCATTGTTCAATACCAAGAAGTTCGCAATACATATCCGGATTATAACCTTCTACGGGATCCTCTCCTATCAAAACGAACGGGAATGAATCGCCCGCGCCATAGCGCTTCATTTCAACAAGCGCTTCTTCCTGTTTCCGCGCCTCACACAGGTCGTAATCTATCTCCTCGAAAGGAACATCGCGCTCTTTAAAAAACTGTTTGGCTTTCCTGCACCAGGGACATGTGCTCAAAGCGTACACTTTTATCTTTTTCGCGGCCATGGCGCCTCCTCATATTTTTATCAGGATCATCCCGTCTTCGATCTTGACCTGATACACAGGCAGCATTATCTCTTTTGAGTCCAGGAACGCTCCCGTCCTTATATCGAAACGCCAGTCATGGCACGGGCAAGTCAGGATATAACCTTCAAGCAGACCCGAGCGCAACGGACACGCCATATGGGGGCATTTGTTCGAAACGGCGTAAATCTCGTGTTTCGTTTTGCGGATCAAAAGGACCGGAAGCCCGCGGGGGCTCGCCAATCGCCTGCTCTGTTCTATAAGCTTTTCCTCTT
>JBAYMQ010000024.1:0-8092 GCA_041663465.1 Candidatus Omnitrophota bacterium
GATTTGATATTGACATCCGCCTCGATCAAGAACTCGATAAAAACATAGCCCAGGCTGTCATACGCCCGGCTTTTGACCTTTTTGATCTCGGATATCTCGGAAACCGCGTCTTCGATCTTTTTCACCACCAAAGTTTCCACTTCCTCAGGGGTCGCGCCCGGATAGATCACCGAGATCGTAACGATGGGGAATTCAATCTTAGGGTTATCCTCGATCATCAGCTTGTTATAGCTGAATATACCCAATACCACAAATACCAGAACGAACATGATCGTGGTAACCCTGTGTTTTACAAAAAAGTCTATCATAGCGCACCCTTTATTATGTTCACCTTATCCCCGTCAGCCAAAGCGCTGCGGCCGTTAAGAACGATAACATCGCCAGACTCTACCCCTTCGCCGACAGCCACGCCGTATCCGTTACGGGAGACGATCTCTACTTTGACTTTTCGGGCTTTAGAATCCACAACCTTCCAAAGAAAAAAATCATCACCGGAATAATCCAGGACTTCATTAGGCACGACCAGCGCGTTCGTCAATGTGCTCGTTTGCACAAAAAACACCGCTAATTCCCCCGGGCTTCGGGCGGACTCGAGTTTTATCTCCACCGGGAACATTCCGGTATCAGGATCCAACTCCCCGCCAATGGATTTTATAGCGCCGCACGGTATGGCTTTATCAGGGCAAAAAACCCCCTGGCCTTCGCGTAACTTTTCCTTAATATCACCGGTAACGAAACCGGAGGCTTTTTCAGCTGATACACTGCGCACGGTCAATTTCGTATACACCGGGACATCTTTTGCCTTTATGGTTTCCACGGTAACCGGCTTGCCTTTCCGGCTCCACTCCTCGACCAAACTAACGATAGTCCGGCCGCGATCCCGCTGCACTAAGCCTGCCCGGATAAAAACACAGACCAGAAAGAAAAAGACAACACCCGCGTAAACCTTTGCCTTGCGGTTAGATTTGCTTAGAGGTTTCGCTTCCATTATATTCTCCCGCGATCAGTTGCTCGATTTTAGCCAGAGTGACGTTGACATTGAACAGCGTCATCTCTTTGTTGATTTTTTGGTTGGTCAAAAGAAGCTCGGCGGCATTCAGGTCGGTCAACGTTACCTGCCCAGACGTAAACATCTCCTGCATTTGCTTGAATGATTCCCCGGCCAATCTAACCGCTTCCGTGTTCGCCGCGAGATTATCTTTATACTGGAGGTATTCCACGAAGGCTTTTTTCAATTCCAGCAGCAGAGCCTTGCGCGCCTGGTCTTTTCTCAATTGGGCGGCCGTGCGCTCAGCCAGAGCCTGGCCTAATTGCGCTTTCGTAGCCCCGCCCTCCCATAACGGCACGGAAACTTTCAGCCCGATCGAGGCGTAATCACTCAGACTCCCGCGCGAAGGGATAGTTGCCTCGTTAGACTTGCCGCTTTTATCCAGATTGGCGAAGGCCGACAGCGTAGGAAGGAAACCGGCGCGCTTATTGTTAACCGCGGCCTGCGACGCTTCAAAAGCCTTACCCAGGGATTTAAGCCCGGGCTCGCGGCCCAGCAGCGCGGCTTCCAGAACATTATAATCCAGATCGGCGTACTCAGGTTTAAAAACGTCCGTGAGGTCGAATTCTTCCTCCGGGCGCGCTTCTATCAGGCTCTTAAGCGTTTCCATCGCGGTCACATATTGCGCCCGGGCTTCATTGACGGACGGCACGCGCGAGGCGACATCCGCGTCAACTTTAAGGATCTCATACTTTGAGCTGCGTCCTCCCGCGGAACGGTCTTCGAGAAGTTTTTTGTTATCCCGGGCGTTATTATACGATTCCTGCGAGATCATCAGCGAATTTTTTGCCAATAACGCGCTGTAATAGTTAAGTTTTGCCACATAAACCACATCGTTCTTGCCGGCTTCACGGGAATAAGCGAGGGCTTCGGCTGCGCGCTTTGACGAACTTACCGCGAATGTCACTTTTCCGAATGACCACAGCAGTTGCGACACCGCGATCCCCCCGGAAAGCATATAATCCGCTTTAGCATCGTCGCTGGCGGGATAATCCTGGTAATTTGTCCAGGACGACTGGGCGCTGATATGCGGCAATAAACCCGACCGGGCCTCTTTATAAACCTCGCGGGATTTTAAGGTTTCGCTGTCCTTTATCTTCAAGCCCTCGTTCGTGGCCAGGGCGCGCGTTACCGTTTCATTCAACCCCAGAGAGGTTGATGGCCTGCCGCCCTCGGATTCAGCCAGGGCCGGGGAGACGCACTGTCCCGAAATAAAGGCAACCGCCGCTATAGCCGCCGCTATTTTGATAGTATATGTCTTCATGATCTATTTACCTCGTTATCGATAAAACTGACTATCTCTTTCTTTATTTTGTTTATTTGATCCTTGCTGAAAGGCGACAGCTTTAAGAGCCTTCCGAACATGATCCCGTCAACAGCCAAAGCGATGAGCGCCGCGCGTTCAAACTTAATACCGGATTGCGCGATCTCCCTCAGCAACTCGCGATGCGCCTGCCGCACCGGTTCCAACAGCTCAGGATCGATAGCCGAAGCCGCCAAAAGCGACAAGCCCATGCTATCTCTTTTTTCGTTAGGTTCGATAACGGTCAGGATACCGGCTTTAAATACGCGCGCGGGCCCTTCCTCTATATCTTTAAGCATTAAATCGCGGGAAGCATGATGCTGCTTGATAAAACGCCCGATCATGGCTTTTAATAAAGCGTTCTTTGTCGCAAAATTATACATCAGACCGCCTTTGCTGACGCCGGCTTTCTTAGCTACAAGATCCAGCGACATATGGCCCGCCCCCACATCCAGGACAACAGCTTCAGCCGCATCCAGAATACGTTCTTTCGAATTTTGCCTCACTGCCATGGATAACTCCTTTCGCGGGAATAACGATCCGCCGTATCTCGCACAACTAAAGTATACCGACTGGTCGGTATATTGTCAAGGGAAAAATACAATAATTCGGGGAAGCCCTTTCAAAAGGGATCGACTGCTTTTCAGGTGGGGAAAACGACTTAAACCGCCTCCATAGTAGACGGCGGCTTAGTGGCGATATTATAGGTAACGCTGACCACGCCGGGGACCTCGGATGTTATCCGGCCTGCCAGCTTATCCAGGACATCAAAACCCAAACGGGTGGGCCTGGCCTGACGGGCATCGATACTATCCCAACAGCGGATCTCGATCTGCAAACCGAAATCCCTTTTGCCGTTACGCATGCCGGGGATCCTGTCCTGATGCAGGATCGCCATATACTGGAAAGCCTTTACCGAAATAAGTTCTTCCTCCAGAATAGACGTGGCTTTGCGGACAACGGCTATTCTTTCGGGCGTGGCCTCTCCTATGACCCGCGCGGCAAGAGCCGGCCCCGGGAAAGGCATGCGATTATATATTGAAACCGGCAAACCCGCGGCTTCGGCGACCTTCCGCACTCCGTCCTTACGCAACTGGACAAGCGGCTCGATTATCTTGTATCCAAACGCCTGCTGTGTGTCGATACCTAATTGCTCGAAAACATTATGCTGACGCTTGATCCCGGCAACGGTCTCATCAATATCGGTCAGGATCGTCCCCTGCAAAAGATACTTAGCGCCGCTTTTCTTGACCAGGTTTCCGAATACTTTTTTATAAAAAGTCTGGGTAATGGCTTCTCTTTTCTCTTCCGGGTCGGTTAACCCTTTGAGGGCCGCGAAAAAATCGTCTCTGGCATCCACTATTTCAATATTAACCCCCAGTTTCCTGAATATTGCCGCGATCTGCTGCGGTTCCTGTTCGCGCATGATGCCATTATCGACAAAATAGGTTTTCAGCCTCAGCCCCAGCGCCTTATGGCCGAGCATAGTAACAGCCGCCGAGTCCACTCCACCGGATAAAGCGTTTATGGCCACACCGCTTCCCACTGTTTGAGCGATCTCGTCGCTTTTTTCTTTGATAAACGCCTGCGCGTTCAATTCCGCGGCGGTGATCTCTTTGCTTGCCGGCATACTTCCTCCCTTGTGGATGTCAGGATGATCCTTCTATTTTCTTAGCTTGTCCAGATTCGATCTCGCCTCAGGCGCGTGGCTTAAAATGAAGTTCAAGTCGGAACACGCGAAATCAGCGCATTCAATACAAGTGCCGTATCTTTTCCCGGCGCAGCATTTCCGGACCTTGCATAAATTTCCGCAATATATGGATTTTCTGCCGCCCGCTTTGCATCCGTCGCAAATAACATGTTCGGGTTTTACATCAGACATAAATTGCGCCGACCATTTGCGGGCGACTTCCGAGATTTGTTTCTGATCATTTGCCTGGGTAGCAAGATATGCTATGCACTTAGAACAATCCAGGCCGCAATACGCTATCACGCCACCTCCCATTTAAAGGACTTATAAGGATTATACAACCGTCAGCCCTTAAACTCAACAAAAAACCGCGGCTGCGTGTTATTCAGCTTTCGATGGCCGCTCCAGCATCTTTCGCGCGCTGAAATAAAGGAACGAAGATACCGGCCGGCTGTTCAAATACACCTGCACGGGAGAATCTTCGCTGCTGACGGGGAACACCGGACTATTCTGTTCCCAGGGCAGGCAAGCCAGGGATATACCGAGGAAAGAAAGTTTTTTTACTAACGTATACACCACCGCGGAGAAAGCCTCAAGATTGGCTCCTGAAAACACGATAGCGTCCACCCCTCCCATCTCCGCGATGCCTTCGCCGATATACTTCAAGATCTGGTTCTGATAAACTGAAAACGCCTTGTCGACCTTTTCATCCCTGCCGTACAAACCGGCGAACTCGGCCATTGTCAGATCATAACCGGTCATGCCCAAAAATCCGCTTTCTTCCTTCAATATCTGGTCGATCTTATATAAAGAGAATTTATACCGTTTCATGAGATAAAACACGATGCCTGGATCGAGGTCGCCTGAAAAATTCCGGCCCATTACCCCTTCCAAAGGCGTGTACCCGAGACTGATCGTTACCGGTTTGCCGCCTGACATCGAGCATATCGTAGTCTGACGGTCTATAACAATAGAAACGACCCGTTTCTGCTTTCCGGCAACGGCCGCAGCCGCCTCATGCGTGATCCCGTGGAATCCCCATTTCCGCACTCCCGTCTTTTGGTAATACTCGGCCGGCAAAGCGTAATACCGCTGATGGTCGGGCAGATGCGCGAAAAATGCCGTTTCGAAAAAGGCCGTCAAGGGAATGCCCTTGCAACAGGCCACAAATAATTTCAACAACTCGGCCACCGCGGGTATATATAAGGGATAAAACTCCACCAGTTGCATGAATTTACGGATAAATGCCGTATTGACCGCTGCGGGCTTTTCGAACAGGTCCCTGCCGAAAAGGATCCGGAACGCCACGCCCTCGATCGGCGACGCGCCGGCCAGCAGTTTGAGCACCTTGCGCAACCGCTCAGGCTCGCGCAGCCGCTCAAAATCTTCCGAATGCGAACGCGCCACGACCTCTTTGCCCTGACGGTTGTAGGCCCAAAAAATTACCTGAGACATTCCCGGTTCAACGACAATGATCACGTTCAGACTCCTTATGCGCTTGACGGGCGATCATGATCTCTTCATTGGTCGGAACGACCAGAACATGCGCCTGAGACCCGGCTGCCGAGATTTCCATGATCCCCTCTTTATACGACGAGTTCTTCGCCGTATCGAGCTTTATTCCGAAAATATCCATAGACTCGCACACCTTGCTGCGCACCAGAGGCATGCCCGCTCCCATGGAATCGGTAAAAATCAACACATCCGCCTTTTGCAGGATCAGGCTGTAATAACCGACATACTTGCGGATCCCGCGCACGTACATATCGAATACTATTTTTGCCCTCGGCTGCACTCCGATGGACTTTACCACGTCGCGCAGATCGGAAGAGCTGTCGTACACGCCCAATATGCCGCTGCGTTTAATTAACATCTCCTCGGCTTGTTGTCCGGAAAAATTCTCCAGCGCCATAATATAGAAGATCACGCCCAGATCCAGGTCGCCGGAACGGGTATTCATCATCAGCCCTTCCAAAGGCGTAAAGCCCATAGAATTATTGACCGATTTTCCGCCGTCGATAGCGCATACGCTGGAGCCGCCCGTGCCCAGATGGCAGCTGATCATTTTAAGATCGCGGCAGTCCCGTTTCAAAAACCTGGCCGCTTCCTGCATTACATAATTGTGCGATATGCCGTGGAAACCGACCTTGTGCAGATCATATCGAGCCGCCAGCTTGGCGGGGATAGCGTAAGAGGAAAATTCTTTGGGTATCGTGGAATGGAAGGATGTATCGAACACCGCGTACTGCTTGATGCGGGGAAATTCCGCAGCGCAGAGTTCGATCAGGCCGTAAATAACAGGATTATGCAAAGGAGCCAGATCGAGCGTACAAGAGAGCTGTTCCCGGACCTTCGGCGTCACCTGGACCGTACGGCTGAATACATTGCCCCCGTGGACATACCGGTGCGCGAACACATCGATCGAAAGCCTTTTATCCTTGCGGCAATCTTCCTTCAAAAGCTCCATGATCCTGCGCAGCGCAACGGCATGATCCGGCAGATCGACCTGTATCGTGCGCTCCACCCCGCGGACGCTATGACAGATCGACGACTTACCCTGGGTCTTGATGCCCACCCGCTGCGCTTCGCCACAGACAAGTTCATCTTCCTGAGGCATGCGGATCAAACGGTATTTCAACGACGAGCTGCCGCAATTAAAAACCAGAATGTTACGTCCCGCTTTAGATTTCATCAGTGCCCCATCCGAAGGTAGGCATGCCGATCACCCGGTGCACGATCAGCGCCTGGCCGATAACCGCTCTCTCAAGTTTATCTATACTGATAGCTTCAAGATTACTGCCTACTTCTTCTTCCACGCCCGCGCCGAAGCCTATGGTCGGTATTTTAAGCGTGCCGTACGTATATGAACCTTCCGTAATGATCTTCTTCCAGTAACCCACCGATGATGCAGCGAATCCATTCTCATGCAACACTTCCAGGGATTTTACCACCAGAGGATTAGAGCTCTCCATGGTCCAGGGCTTAAACTCCTTCTGAGTGACGATTTCCACGCCGGTATTGGTTTTCATCTTTTCCCTGGCTACAGCGGTGCTGATGGAAAAATCGCCGTCCTCTTTCTTATACACACTGCGCGCAATAGTCTTGGCCTTCTCCAATATCGAACGGTCGTCTTCTTCCGGACCGAATTCCCGGTTGACGATAACCCTGAACTCACTCGCCCCTTCAAGCATCGCAGCCGCGCCGTACCGCACGTCCTTGATCTTCAAACTCGACGACCCGAGCGCGGCATCGCTAGGCAACGTCCGGGAATGTTTCTCCAATTCGCTGATAAGCGGGAACATCGCACCGAGCATATTCACCCCGCTGCCTGCAAGAAACTCGCGGTTGAGCTTACCCTTGACCACGATCTCGTATTCCATCCGGCCCTTATGCCCCACGCACAGATTGAAATCCGTAGGCTCGTTAAGGATCACGCCTCTCAGATTGGCTTTTCGCGACGCCAGGGATTCATCGAAAAGATAGCGGATATTGAAATCGCAGCATTCCACCCGCGGCACACAACATACCACAAAATCGCCGTTCAACGGCACAAGCGACCGCTTTATAAGCGCGCCCGCGTAGATCCCGGAGATCAGACCTGCCTTGAATTTCAGCATATTGCTGCTCACCCCGGGGCCGGACTGAGCTTCGCCGGCCGGCAGATCGATATGCGAAACCGACGCCAAATGGTCTTTCTTGTGATACCCGCGGACGACTCCGACAATATTACCTGAATTATCCTTGGCCACCTTGTCGAACCCCAGCGTTTTCATCTGCGCCATCACCTTATTGCTCAAATCCCCCACCGTGTACTTCGTTACCGGGAAATCCGAAATTTCCTGAGCGAATTTTCCCAGCGATACCCGTAATCCGCGCGACTTCCTTTGAAATAAATCGTTCATCAAAACCCTCCTTATGTTATATACAAATTAACAGCATTCACTATTAGTTAACACTTAACGGTAAAAAAAATTGGCCCCGCAGGTTAGAACGTCGGAGGAGGCACTACCCAGATCGCTGCGGCCTTCTCTTTGCCGATATTTTTGAAAGA
>JBAYMQ010000025.1:0-8054 GCA_041663465.1 Candidatus Omnitrophota bacterium
GGAACCGGACGCCAGCCCGTCAAGGCCGTCGAGATAGTTATACGCGTTGGTCAATCCCACGATCCACAATGATGTCAAAAGGATCTCTATGGTATTCCCCCATGGCGTATTGGGCATAAAATCCATCTTAACGCCGCTGCTGATCATTATCAGGGAAACAAGCATCTGGCAGATAAAACGAGCCTGAGCGCTGACCCCCCATATATCTTCTACAAGCCCGAGGATCAGGATGAACGTACCCCCTACCAATAAAGGAAGTATGGCCTCGATATTAAGCGCGTACCGCGTTACTCCTCCCAGATATTTTATTACCAGAGCGTATATCAGAACGCCGACCATTAAGCCGAGGAACACGCCGATGCCTCCCAGAAGAGGGGTAACTTGTTTGTGTATCTTTCTGCCTCCCGGGACATCCAGCACGTCAAAGCGGAACGCGACTTTCCGTATAACAGGAATAGAAAAATAGGATATCAGAAACGCCATGCACCACACAAACAAAGTAACCATAGACGCATCCTTTTTTAGCGTATTTCGCGCAATATGCGGACCGACTTGAACCCTTCCGCGAATCTCACCCTGCCCTGGAATCCCCTGAAGTTCGCGCACGATTGCGCGGATTCGAGAATGCTTAGATTTTCGACACGAGTCTTATTAACCTGCGACGCGTGCAAACTTAACAGATGAAGCTTCTTATCCAGCACATCCTTTATATCGACAAAAATATCCGGATCAAAATGCTGGGTGCTGGGCACTTCAAAAAAAAGGACTTCCGATATATACCGGGTTGCGGAAACCGCCGCCTGCGCCGCCGCGCGGTGATCTTGATGGACATCCGCCCAAAAATTGTGGAACACAACATCGGGCCGCACCTGCTCTATAACCGCATCGATCTTTCCTATCAACTCCCGCGAGCAGGCCAGCTCGGTATCGCGGTACCCTCCCCAATATAACCCTTTAGCTCCCAGATACTTTGCGGCCTGTTCTTGTTCAACTTTGCGTATAGACGGATCCGCGCCATAACTGCCGTCCGTAAGGATCATCAAGGAAACAGCGTGTCCTGCCTGCGCATATTTGAGCAATGTCCCCCCGCATCCGTATTCTATATCATCAGGATGCGGCCCTATAGCGAGTATATTCATATTAATTCCTCCCCCTTGATTACAAAACTCTTTTTGTTACGCGCTCTTGAGCAGCAAATTCCGCGATTCAGGCCCATGGTTGAATAAAAGATCGATCGCGGACATATACGGCATGAACGGCTCAAAACACTGCCGGTATTCAGGATGATCGAAATGCTGATAGTATAACGTTATCTTGTTCGCGGGGAACAGCGATTCGTCGAGATAATCCTTCGCCCCGACGCCGGACAAATACGTGTCGGCGTTCAGCTTTTTACAGATGTCTATAATGCGCTCTGTTTTAGCGGTCAATATTCCTAATTCAGACTCAAAAACCGTTGGAGTCACGATAGATAGCTCACTCATAATAAATCGCACAATATGCACATTCAGATCAGAAAGCTTGAGCCATTTCTTTTGCAGCGTTTCAACGAAGTACGGATAATATTTATTAAAATACGGAGCGCCCGCATACGACGCCTTAATGCTCCCCAGATGTTTGCGCTGCCAGGGCATGGAGTTCTCTATCCGGACATCGGACATATTGATCCTGCCGCCTTCGCTGGTAACGACCGGCACGGTCAACCAGATCCACCCCTTGTCCGTGCGGATCCTGTTCCGATTCTGGAATTCCCGCTCTTTATACTGGACATTATCAAGAAAAACGAATAAATCGCTTCGCGCGATCTTCTCAAAATATCCAAGCCACGGGATATACTGCGGCTGATGCACGGAGATCACCATACGGCCCTCTTTTGCACGAATATCGGATTAGATATAACCAGAAGATCCTGCGCTTTTATTTCCAGCCTGTAATATGACCTGCCCTGCCGGGTATCGGTATCGACGTATGATACGCGGAATGGAGAACGGGCCTCAAAATCCTTCACCACTAAGCCATCCTTGATCAATTGTATCGTAAACGTTTTATCCTGTCCACGTAAAAGATGGCCTTCGATCGTGATCTGCGGGTCTTGCCGCAGCACAGACTCTTCGCCCATCGTTTTACCTATTCCCGCGCCGCCGGATACAGTGAATTCATCAAGAACAAACGAGGAAGAATCTTTACCCCGCGAGCAATACATCCTCCCCTTTTTCATCGCTTCGAGCGCCGCGGCGGCGTCTGAACCGCGGCACAAAAGCACTGTTCTGACATCATTCATGACAACAGACAGATCGCCCGCTTTATCAAAAGCCAAACCGCCTATAGCCCAAATAGGGGACTTTCTGTCCCCGCGGCAATACTCTAGCAATATCCTGTCCCATATCCCGCCCGCGGCTCCGACTTCCTGATACCCTTCGTAGAATACGGCAAACCCCGTATAGTCCCTGGCCTTAAGCAGATATTCACTATGCGCCTCTGTTTCTATACCGACCGGCCCGGTCTTATCAACATTCGAAGCTTCTGGATGCGCCCAGAATGTCAGGCCTCCGCGGCCATTGGCGTAATCGATAAGATTCTGATACGGGATAACACCGCGGTTCCCGTGATACTGGTCGAACTTCTGATAAAGGAAAGGATAATTATTTATCAGGAATACCAAAGAAACACAAATAGCGGAAATACCTATAACGCGCCAGGCGCCGCTATACGGCCCCAAGGCTTTACCTGAAATGTCGGTATAAGAATACGCTCTCCTGCGCGCGCACAATACGCCGAGCGCGAATAACGCCAGCGGCCAAAAAAGAATGATATTTCGTAAACCCGGCGGCTGACGGAGCCCTTTAGGATTGCCCAGAACAGGCAGATATTCAAGATCCGCGCTCTTTGACAACCCTATGACAAGCAGATGCTTATGCCAGTCTTTTATTACAAGGTTATCGTCGAATACACTGCCCTGCCAGTAATAATACGGAGCCGACTCTATTCCGGGGATTATGATCATATCCGGATGCTCCTTCCGGATGGAATCCAAAAGTTTCAGATATTTTATTATCCCGAAGGAAAACACAGATCTTTCTTCCACCGTTCTCTTGGCTATATTGCGCAAAGGCATAATACCGTATTCCCATGTCATGGAATCCCGATCCGCGGGGATAAGTACACGTACGCCGTTGCGGCCGGCTATATCCGCTATTTCTTCAAGCGAATACTTGCCGTCGCTGACACGGGAGGACATGTGTATGGCGCTGGAAAGCTGGCTGTATTCCTGCGCGCGAACGGGGGCCATTAACAATAACGCCAGCGCCGTCATTGCCGTCAAACTACCGAATATTCTTCGACCGTAATAACCCGTCATAAAGATTAGAAACATTCTCCGTCATTTTTTCGGCTTTAAAACGCGACCCCGCCCAGGAGATCGCGGCGGATCCCATAGCCGCGCGTTTATCCGGATGATCCAGCAAAAAAAGTATCGCCTGCGCGAACTTATCCGCGTGGCCCGCGGGAACGAGTATGCCCGTCTCATTCTCCCTGATCGTCTCAGGGATCCCCCCTACATTGCTGGCAACAACAGGTATCCCCTGCGACTGCGCTTCGACCAACACAAGCCCGACCGCTTCATTGAACGACGACAACACCATTATATCTAGCGCGGCAAGTATCCGCGCGATATCATTGCGCCATCCGGCGAAAATAATCCTCTCCCGGCACCCCTGTGCCGCCACTTTTGCCTCTAGTATACCCCTTAAACTCCCCTCGCCTACAATCACAAAGCTTACCCGGGGACGCAATTGCGCGATGCGCAGCGCCGCGTCCACAAAACATTCCGGGCCCTTGACATGTTCCAGCCTGCCTATCATGCCTACAACATCCGCGTCCTCAGGAATATTCAGAGAAGCCCTGAGTTCCTTTTTCATCGAGGGATCCCCGCGATAGTCTGTCAAATCTATGCCCGCGTATATCACGTCTATGGCACCGGCGCTGCCTATGCCGTGCGCAAGATAATCTTTTTTCTCAAGCTGCGTCAACGCGATTATTTTATCGGTAAAACGGGCCAGGAACCGTTCAATCTTGACAATGCGCCCGGTCATTACCGGGCTGAAATAGCCGTAAAGATTATGGCCGTGAGGCGAATGCACAATAACCTTTACGCCCGCAAGCCGCGCCGCCAACCTTCCTAACGCGCCGGCCTTCGCCGTATGCGTGTGCACAATATCGAATCGCTTCGAACGAAGCAATATATACAATCGCAGGAACGCGATAATATCGTGGATCACATCGATATCGCGCCGTAACTGGGGGATCTCTATATATGTCCCGTTAAATCCCTTTAAAAACTTCTCTGTTTTCGCCGTAGGATGCAACGTCAAACCGCTGACCAGGGTTATATCATATTTCGCCGGATCCAAATGCTCGCACATAATGCGCACGAGGTCAGGCGAACCGCCCCAATCCATCCGCGTTATGATCTGCGCTATTCTTATTTTTTTCATGGTCAACCAGGTTTACAATTATCCCCGCGTGAACAAAACGATCAGTACCGGTACAATTCAGTGCAACGGACACAAACGGGGAACATCCCGGATCCTTTAAGCTGCCGGCGGTACAGTATCGCTTTCTCGTTATTCCACAAAGAGCTGAAACGCTCTACCTTAACATTGCCGAACGAATAGCTGGAATTCAAACAAGGCCTCACGCCTCCATCCGGGAATATATAAGCCGCGATCCACGGGCTCAAACAATGACAGCCTTTCGGCTTATAATCCATATCGCGATAATAACGCCCAGACTCCTCCCTGCTGAAATTCGGGTAAAAATCAACGTTAAAGTCGTAGGTACCGGCTTTTATCCCCTGTATCTGTTCGTATAATTCCTCCGGGTCTATTCCCGGATCAAATACAAACCCTTCCCAATCCTTTGACGAACACCCGAGTTTCGCGTCGATCGCCGATTGCCGCGACAGCACATCTTTACTTAAAAAGATCAAATTATGGAACGTAAGCGAATCCGCTTTCATGCTGCGGGCAACATCCGTTAACTGCCCGAGATCGCGATAATTGTATTTAGTTATGGTGCACTGCAGATTGATGAACGGCCGCCTGACGCCTTTGACAGCTTTAAAATGGTTGACCCGTTCTATGCCGTCCATGATCTTAACGAACAACCCATCCATCCCCCTGATCCGGTCATGAAGCTGCTGCCCCCCGTCAAGGGAAAGATTAAGTTCGTCGAGGCCCGCTTCAACGATACCTTCGGCGAACGCCTTTAAAAGGGATCCATTGGTTATCATCAGGCAATGGAGCCCTTTTCGCTTGATATAGGATATCAGATCGACACATCCCGGATACAACAGAGGTTCTCCCCCGAAAAGCGTAATATTCGACTTATACCGCGCCAGTTCGTCGATAACGGCGCGCAGTTCGCTTGGGTTAAGTTCCTGCTGAAGGATAGCGCCTCCTTCATTCTTCGTTACTCCGCCTTCTCCCCATTGACCGCACATCTTGCACCGCAGGTTGCAACGATGCGTCAGGAACAATGTCACGGCCTCAGGCATGCCGCTGTACCCGGAACCCGACCTATAAAAGAACGACGCCATAAAACGTTTACATAAAACCCGCAACGCGTAAACCGGCTGCTTGAGCGTCTTATGGAAAAACCTCGTAAAATTTCGCAAAGGAATCATGGCAATCCCCGTATCGTATCGATGATAATTTCTATATGCCGGCTTCGCACGCCCGGGTGCACGGGCAGCGTCAAAAGATGATCCGCGAGATAACAGGCATTGCGAAAAGAATCCCGCTTATATCCCAGATCGAACATATGATGCAGCGGTTTGATATACATTCGCGATGTCTCTATTCCCTTCCGCCACAATTTCCTTTGAGCGGGTTGAATTAAACTCGCGTCATCAAAAAGGATCGGCATCCGGTTGAAAACAGGAAGGATATCCGGCGATATAAGCGGAAGCCTCACTCCGGGAACGCCCGCAAGCCCTCTAAGCAAGCCGCTCCCGTTGCGATATCGGGACATAAACAACGAATCGGCTTTTTGCATCGAACAAAGGCCCAGGGATATTTGAAAATTAGCCATTGCCCGCGCTAAAAGATCATCCGGAGGCATGGTTTCCCTGAAACCCGCTGCCAGCGCGTGGCCCATCCAATATACGTGAGGATCCGTTCCGGTCATAAAAAGCGCCGCCTTGAAAAAAGCTCCCAGCCATTCCATTGCGCCCGCAGGCGGACACGACCTCAAGGCGACGCGCAGCGGTTCCTCCAAAGAACCGGCGCGCGTTATAATACAGCCCCCGTTATTAGCTGAAAGGTTCTTGCCCCGGTTGAAACTGAAAAAACTGACATCCCCGAAACTGCCCACCGGTCTATCCTTTATCCGGCTACCCATAGCCTGACAGCAATCCTCGATCAGGAAAACATTATCCGGCATTACCGCTTTGACGCTTTCGATATGATCAACGGGAATTCCGAACATGTGCACACAAACAACGGCCAGAGTATTGTCCCCTATCGCCGACCGCACACCCGCTATATCCGCGTTGAAATTATCCAGTGAAATATCGCACAAAACAGGTTTAAGTCCCGCTTTTTTCACAGCGACGATCAAACTCCCTGCCGTGTACGCGGGAAGGATCACTTCTTTCTTGGAAGAGATCGCTTTTAATGCCTCCAGTATAAGATAGAATGACGCCAATCCTGAATTTAAAGTATGAACCGCTCCCGCTCCCAGAAAAACAGCCAGGCGGGCCTTGAACCGCGCATTTACGCTCTGACACGGGACATGCGCCAAAGCATAAACCAGGTCAGGCACAGAATGCGTTGATCCGATAATGGGTACTTTTATCATCATATTTTACGCGCCTTGACAATAATGACCGGTGCGAATTTTTTAAAAAAAACCTGCCCGTAACACTTTTCCAGGGAAACAACCATATGCGCGTCCCGCAAGGCGTCATAAATATCCGCCGGGCGATACGTACTCAAATACTGTCCGGGTTTAAGCGTCTTATCATACAACGGCGCCAGTTTATATTTAAGCCTCAAAACAGGATTCCGCGCGTTGCGAAAATCAAAAAATACACAAGCGCCTCTTCTGCATACGCGGTCGATCGCATATAGGGCGCGCCTCACCGTCGCGAGCGAATCCATGACCATAAACAAGTTCGTGCACACCACCATATCAAAAAGCGTATCGCCGAACTCCAAAGCGGTCGCGTCCTGCCGCGAAAAGTGCACGGTAGTTATATTTTCCCGCCGCACCCGCTCCTGCGCCTGGCTGATAAAATCAGCGTTGATATCAACGGCCCATATGCCGGCCTTTGGATTCTGCTTTGCCAGCTGGATCAAAAAAAGTCCGTCCCCGCAGCCTACGTCCAGAATATTCCCCTCGATATCATGGCAGGCGGAAAGCGCTGCGCGGCGCGCCAGATAATTCCAATATCCCGGAGAAACGCTGCTTGAGCGCTCACCGGACGGCGTCGTCGCGCGGTGAAGGAACTGATATATCTGTTGAACGATGCTCATGGCTTCCTCAGCGCGGCGCGGATCAACCACGCCAGGCATTTAAAAAAATCCACCCAGATTATCTTCTTGCCTTCCTCATAGGTCCTTCCGGAATAAGAAACAGGCACCTCATACACCCGGTATTTCCTCTTAAACACCTCAGCGGTGATCTCCGCTTCAATGCCGAACCGGTTTGCGCGAAGCGTCAGGCTCTGGATAACCTCGGTCCGGAAAGCCTTTGCCCCGGTCATCAGATCCGAAAGCGTCGTGTTCAAAATAATATTAGCTATCATATTAAGCGCATAATTTCCCATAAAGTGATAAAAATAGAACACCCTGTGGCTGCCCACAAAGCGCGTGCCGTATACGGCATCCGCTTTGCCCTGGACGATCTTCTCGATCAAAAGCCCGTATTCGTCCGGATAATATTCCAGGTCAGCGTCCTGAATAACAACGATGTCCCCGGACACTTTCCGCAAAGCCTGCCTGATAGCGTATCCTTTGCCGCGGTTAGGCCCGTACGAAATGATCTCCACGCCC
>JBAYMQ010000026.1:0-7974 GCA_041663465.1 Candidatus Omnitrophota bacterium
GGAAATAAGAGTCAGGTCGTCGCGATAGAGAGTTATATCCAGCGTGCCGACGGGAACATCTTTGCTTTCGATCTTTTTAATATTTTCCGCCAGCCGATTCGCGATATAAACGCCTCTCGTGCGGATACCTATAAGGCAAAGGTTGGAAATGCCTTTATTCTTTTCGATGATCTCATGCGCCATACGCACGAGACTGCGGGACATTGTTTCCTGATCCAGCACGGTCGCCTTTTCTTTCATTTGATCGACTCCTGCGTATCGGGGTTTCGCGGAAAAATAAAAAAGCCCGCCTGTGTATGTACAGTTGGGCTTGCTTTTATATTGAGCCTGATATCCATATTCCCACCTTACCAGCCTCGCAGGGCCAGCTTAAAGGTTAATAATTATGTTGTAAAACTATACCATTAAACACTCCGGTTGTCAAGAAATAAAGTCCTGTTGCGGAATTTGGGACAGGGGCGCCGGGATATGAATGAAGAGTTTTGGCTGGTTTATTTTAAGGTTGATAAACCATTATCACGCAGCGCCCCTGTAATCTATCCTATAGTCGTCAAGATCTCCTTTAGTTCCGGAGTTGTCGCAACCGCCAGGTCTTCCTCCATGCGCAAAATACAGGCGATGCAGGCAATCATCGTATCCATCTGCCGCGATGCGCCTTTTTCCTTGCAACTCGCGGCATACCCTTTCATCCTCGCATACGGCATAGGCCCGGTTCGCATCTGCTGCCGGATATTTTCCCACTCATCCTGAAGCGTTTTAAGCGCCGCGGCGTCTGCCGGCGCTGCCGCCGCTTGGCCGCCAGGCACCTTCGCCGCCCCAGCCGCCGTAATTACTATCGGCAGGCTGCGAAGATCTATACCGCCCCTGTCTTGCGCCTGCCCATCCCCGCCGTCGAGCCTCTGTTGGCCTGCCGGGAAATACCCGAATTTCCCTTTTGCATCGCTTATTGTCGCTTTCAGGTCGTTCTCCTTGGCGCGCGTTTCTTTGTCGGCATCTGCTTTCCTTATAATTTGAGCCTGCTTAAATAACTGGCGGGGGATATCCCCTGCGAATTTATTGATCGACACCCGGTCATATGTCAAAACGTCGTTATCGTCCGCTTTATACAAATAAAAGGTGTCCTCCGAAACCCTCATCGCCACAATGGCATCATTAACAATATCCAGGCTGTCTCTTTTAATATTGAGTATTTTGTCTTTGTCGGGTCGAATGCCTAATTCTGAAAAATATCCCAGCTTAATAATCTGTTCTAAAATCTCTTTGCGCTCTTCCACGATCGCATCCAAATCTTGTTTTCTGTGGCTAAAAACCTCCGGAATGCCGCTGATCAGCAGCATTTTTTTACCGGAGATTTTTTCCAGAGCTACTTGCGCGAGCGGAGCCCCGTCGTTTGCCCACAAAACCAATTTGCCTCCCGCAAAGCGGGCTTCGGAGATGCCGATATCAAAGTCCGCCATGGTGGCCTGAAATCCGCCCGCGCCGCCGTCTTGATCGGCTCGCCTTTTGAACGGATGATCGAGAACGACCGGTTCGCCGGCTATAGGATCGGAACCCGGAAGGTTTTCAAGGCATTCCGAAGCCACCGCCTGCATATGCTGCTCGGAAGTATAGCCATCCGATAACGCGATCGTAACCACTCCGGGATCGATCTTTTTCATTATGCTGCCGATAACATTTTCTACGGCCGACGCGGCGTCACCCGGCCCTTTACGCTCGGCGCGTTTGTTAGCGAAAAAATCCAGATCAATATCTAAAATAACCGGAGCGCCGCCCGTTAAATCCGGGAGAATATCCGCCGCGGGATAATCGGGATAACCCGGGTAGCGGATCTCATGCACCATCACGGACCGGGCTCGCTCTTTAATGGTTTGGATCTTCCCGCTTCCTAACGGCTCTCCCGGAATAGGGGCGTGCATATCAAAAAACGCCTTCTCCGTCCCATCTTCCATGATTACCGCCGCTGCCCAATATTCATAATCGCCCTGCGCGAAAATATAATCGGGCTTTACCCAATAGATCTCCTTTACTAATCCGCTGCAGGCTGCCGGCGCGATGAATTGGTTCACGTTATAATAAAGCTTCCGCACGTCTTCCGGCGTACGAGGCGCATCGTATGTCATGGCGCCCTTAGCGTCATCCGGATGAGCGTCAACATGCACCAAAACCGATCCATGTTGGACATTGCCCCTCAACCGCTCTAATTCCCACGCGGCAAGAGCCATGCCGTGATCTCCAAAAATATACGCCGTATACGCCCCCAAGGAAACAGGATAGATCGTATAGGGGTTGCGCTGAGACGCTTTGCGATAAAGATCAGAGATAACGCTTGTCTTCGTCGGCCCCGCAATGGCCGGCGCTTTTTCAAGATCTTCTTTTAACATCTCGCTATTCTTACCGCCATCCCTCTTGTTCCGCCCGCCCGCGATTAAAGACGCCAGGAACTTATTGCGATCGGAGAAATCTATGGCGTCGTCTTGCATGGCGTCCGCAAGAACCCTTGCTACGACCGCGAAATCCCGTTGATGGTAACGATACAGGTACCGCATAATGTATGCCGCGCTAAAATGCGGGTAGCTGTGTTCATTTTGAATTTCCGCGAGCACTAAGCCTGGTGTCGGGGCCAAACGTTTGTCGATCCCCAGGATTTCCCATGCCTCCGTTATTGGAATTGTGACCGACTTGATAAAGGAAGACTCCGGAGCCAGTCTATCGACATCTATGCCGGAATCCGCTATTTGCTCAACCACCTGAGCGCCGTTCGCGGCCAGGATCCGCTCGATATCGATATTCCCATGATTGAGATGAGTGAGACATTTACACAACAGGTCATATGTCTCTCCGACGGCTTGATCAAGCCCCTTTTCGGGATGGAATTGATGAAGGACGATGTGCCCGATCTCAGCCGCCATCCTTACATCGGATGAAAAAGATCCAGGTTCAATGGCGTCCACGATCACCACGCTGATATCTTCCCCCGCGCCGTTTATCCTCGCCCCGAATAAAACGCTGACTGCCGGCAGCCTTATAAGCCAATCCTTCGTAAATACATCTTCGGCTTTATCGATCAGCCTGCTTTTTGAGACGATCCTGGTGTTCCTTTTAATATCTACGGCCATGGCCGGCGGGAACGCTAAATCCCGTAAAATAGCGTCGAGTCTCCGTTCGAATGCCGCCCTGATACCGGGGCTTTCTTCGTCGGCTTTCACCTCGTCGAGGTTCACCCGCATAAAATCGCCGCCGGGCAACGGAATAAAAAGGCCCTGCCCGCCGTCATTAACTTCAATAAAATCGGCTTTGCCGTCCGTCACCCGCGCATACCCGACCCGGGATTCGGCCGCGAATATAATATGATGGTTGGCGGCAATCTTCCAATGCCAGTTTCCGTCTCTCGCGGGGGAATGGCCGACAATTAAAACAGCGTCATCCTTCAAGCCCATACGCGAAAGAAAGTTCTTTACATCATCAAGATCATAATAATACTTGGGGTGTTTATACCTGCCCCAAACCGCCTGATGGACCACAGGGTCATCTTCATTTAACACATCGATTTTTTTGATTTCTCCGGGGATTTTATTTTCAAGAATAGGGCCGGCGTGCGTCGCGGCGAACCCGTTGCCTATAACCACAAGAGGGCTGGCCTTGAGAAAAGCGTTGTATTTCGCGACATACTCGTCCCCAAACAGTTCTCTTAGTTTTTCGGCGTACAAAAGACCCTGGGGAACGCCGCCCTTAAACATCCTTTCGGACAAATAGTCATGATTCCCAACCACGTAATAAACATTATCCGGGTTGGCTATCTTTAGATCCATGATCCTCTGCATGATCTCAACCGAAGGGCCCATTTCACGCAAATCGTCTTCATCGTGAACCGCGTCTCCGAGAATTATCAATACGGCTTTGCCGTTTTTTATTTTTTCCAGGTTCTCGCTGTCGGAAAGGATCTTTTCCAGATTGGTTTTTCTTGCGTGCAGATCACCGACAAGGATAATTTCGGCGCCGGGGGGAACGCCGCGTAAATCCACAACCGGCGTTCCGCTTTGATATTTGCCGGCCTTCAACGCATCAACAACCCCCTCTATCCTCTCGAACGCCTTTTGCTTATTATGATCGGACCCGGGGAGTTCATTTTCTTGCGGCTGCGCGTATTCTACGCGCGTTCCGTTAGACGAACCCAGATCGCTGATCATTATCCTGTTCCCTTCCCACCTGACGCTTACATGTCTGGGAGAAACAAAGGCGTTTAAATTGAACCTCGGGTCTATTCTATTGCCCGCTCGGCCTATTTCAAAAGTTTCACCCGCCGCTAAAACCCTGTATCCGGGGACACTTCCGGGCCGCGGGATCAATCCTTCCTGAATAATAAACAAACCTTCACGGGCAAGAAGCCCGTCTTTACCCGGATAATTATCGGGGATATCGCCGTACCGCCCCACTTTCAGCGCGACCTCGACGCCTCTAGGCGCCAGCTTGATAGAAACAGGAGACTGATACTCAATGGCAACTTCTTCATTCGGGATCAATTCTCTTGTCTCGCGGCCATCCCCGCCGTCTTGCGCAGACGAGTTTTTGAAGCGATACTGCGCGCCCCCGATAACCAATATGCCTTTTTCATCGGGCAGGCCGTTTACCCGCGACGCGGCCCCGTCATAATTACGCTCAAGGAGGATCGAGAGATCGCCGCGGAATTCCCGGGTCAGCTGATAGGAATCTTCATCCACCGGTTCGACTATACGCGCTTTAACCATCGCGTCTATTGCGGCGCGGCCCAGAGAGGACGATTCGAAGGTGAAATTTTTTTGCCCGTCGATCCCCAAATTATCTATCAGCCATAAAAGCTCAAATGTCACGTACCGGTCCGCTTTATATTTCTCGTATACCAGTTCATAAAGCGGCATCTCGTGCGCCGGCACAAAATGCCGGATCTTATCCTCGTATTTCTGCCCGGGATACTTCTTGATATACACATAAATATCCCGCATGCATTTCAGATACTCCTCGATCATCCCGTTCCCGTTCACGACTTCTTTTAAAAGAGGGGTTGATTTAATGACCGGCCGGGACGCGGCGGCATCGGCCTTGTCCAGCAGGACATCATTAAGCAGCGCGTTAAGCTCGTTCCGGCTCACAAGTTCTTTCAGCACATCTTCGCTGCGCAAAAGAGAATAAAAGCTCACGGGATCAAGATATGGATTGCTGTCAAAGGTGTCTTCTAAAAGGCCGTTTTTTTCCAGGTCTAAATGATACCGGAGGGCTTCCAATTTTATTATTTTACGCAGCTTATTTTTCATTTCCCCGTCCGGCAATGATTCCACATACACGTAACGGTGAAAAACCGCGTTCAATTGTTTAAAGAAATGCGTCCCGCTGGAATATTTCCAGGCGGCGCCAAGCGCAATTTTATCAGCCTCAACCCTTTTGCTTCCGGTCATAAAATCTATTCCCGCGTCTGCAAGGAACATCCCCGCGGTTGTCATAAGCCCCGCGGGCATCATTATAAATCTTACCGCGTTCTTAGGAAAACTGTAAAAGTTGCGTAACACTTCAGCCATATCAAGCACCCCGTCAAGAGCGTTTGACAAGATCATGGCCGGCCAAAAATACGTCTGGAACGGATTGCCCCCCGACAATCGCACCGCAACGCGATCGGTTGCCGAGGAAACAGCGAGATGTATCAAGCCGAATCCGAGAACGGCCCCCGTTATCATCAAATTAGCGGCTACCGCTGCGGCGCCGGCGAACTCCAGGTTGAGCTGATTGTCCAACCAGAGATTAACGGCGAGGGCGCCGAAGCCGATCGTCATCACCGCGAATATAAACTTGCTGTAATTGTTGGAGGCCAACACGCGGTTGACCGCTTGGGCTTCATCGGGAGATGCCGCCGGCATGACGCCGTCCAAAGGCCGGACTGGAGCCTCCCCTCCATCCGCTTCTATAATATCCGGCGAATTTACGCGCAAATCCCCGGATGGGCTGACGCTTACGCTTGCTAACCCGGGCAAAGCCGGATTAATATTATTCCCCAGTATGCGGGAAACTGTCTGCTTCGGCGCTATCAGCGCTAACCCGCCGCTGAAATACGACCTTATCGTCTGGCCATGCGCGCCATACGCGCTTTCCCGCAGATTATATTCGCCCTGGCTGAAAGATTTCTTGTATGCCCGATAATATTTATCTTTTGACCACTTCTCGGTGGAGGAAAGCCCTGTCAGATCTTTTGTGTCGATGCGGCCGGCGTACGCGCTTCCCGAACCCCTGAATTTCTGTTTGAACCATTGGGCCAATATCAGTGAATAATAAACCTGCCGTAACGGGGCGTACGATTTTGACGCGTTCACCTCGCGCGTCAGTTTTGGGATTATCAATTCACGCAGGATTTGAGATGAATAATCGTTGAGCTGCCTGGCGCGCTCATCATCAAAGTTATAAAACGCCGCATCCTTGAGATAATCCTGTTCGAGCATTACCTTAAGCGTCGCTTTATAAACATACGCCCCGCCTTGAGATTCGCCGATCATGATCTCTCCGGGCACGATCCAGGGCCTGGTTAACGTGGGAATTTCCACATCCTGACCGCCGTACAATGATTCCGCTTTCTGGTACAACTTATCCCAATACGCCTTGCCTTCCGGGGTATTAGGCGAGGTGAATCGCGCCGTGTCTTGCTTCAGCTGAAGATCCGCCGCAAGCAAAACTTTACCCAAATCGGTCTGCTCAACATTCGGATCGATAATATCACCGGGGGAATCCGGCCGCAGGTTTACCCAGAACATGCTGTTCGGCAGAGTTAACCCGACCTTAAAATATTCCAGGAGTTTTTGGGTGGTTTTCTCGAGCAGCGGCTTCTGCGGCGATATGGTATCGCCTTTATCCAAAATAAGATCGATGTTATCGGTGACCGGATCCAGCAAAACAGCTCTTAAATGGATAGGCCGGAATTTATCCGCCGCGGGCGCAAGATCCTGCAAATACACAGGCACGCCTGGCTGCGGCGCGACCTGCGCGAAGCCGGCTTGTTCGAAGACAAAACAAAAACAAACAAAAAACACAACGATTTTTCGCAGCATAGCGTTTAATTAAGTTATTTGTTCGCGGATAAAGAATAACCCTGCCGCATTTGCGGGATTAAAAATTTGATTTATCAACCTTAGTTAAGTATTACCTATATAGGGGGTGTTTTCAAGAGCCTTTCCGGGGGGCCGTGAAAGCGGTTTCTTTACACAATAACAACAAATTCTCCGCGGGGGCGTGATGCGGTAAAACGAGCGGCCAATTCGGATGCGGGCGCGCGCAGGATTTCTTCGAATTTCTTGGTCAGTTCCCTGGCGACGCAGACCCTCTTACCGGGCCAAATAACGCTGACATCTTCCAGCGTAGAAACGATCCTGTGGCAGGATTCGTAGAAAATAATCGTGAAATCGAGTTTGGACAATTCCGCCAGACGGTTGCGGCGGGAAATAGGTTTATTAGGAAGAAAGCCCTCAAATATGAATTTATGCGCCGGCTTTCCCGATAATACCAATGCGTGGATAAAAGCGGTCGGCCCCGGGATAAATGTCATGGGAATATCATTCTCTATGTCAAGATTGATCAGGTTATATCCCGGATCCAGTATCCCGGGCGTGCCGGCATCCGACACCAACGCTATATTTCTGCCGTCCTTGAGCATTTTTATCAGAGCATCCGCTTTCATAACTCTGTTATGCTGAAAAAAACTGGTGGTCGTGGTCTTTATGCCGTACTGGGTAAGAAGGATCTTCGTGTGGCGGGTGTCTTCGCAGGCGATCACATCGACTTCCTTGAGAACCTCGATCGCCCGAAGCGTTATGTCCTTGAGATTCCCTATGGGAGTCGCGACAATATAGAGCATGTGGTTAACGAATATGGAGCTGCCGGGAGACACATACCCGGCGGCTCGATAATTTACTCAACAGTAACGGATTTTGCCAGATTGCGCGGCTGATCCACGTCGCATCC
>JBAYMQ010000027.1:0-7925 GCA_041663465.1 Candidatus Omnitrophota bacterium
ACTTCGCTCAAGGATATGGGGTCCAGTTTCTTGAATTTAAGCAAGCTCCTTATAGTGCAAGGATGCTCCGACTGATCGTTGATCAGTAAAGCGAATTTCCTGTAAAGCTCTTGGTTATTTTCCCTGGTAGCGTCTTGCAAAGAGGCTATACTCTCGGGATTCCATAGATGGAATTCGCCGTCCTTCTTCCATTGATAAACCCCGCCGCTGTTAAGGCAATTCCAGCCTGAGCCTCTTTCCGCGTAAGCTTCCTGGTGCCTTTGGATGGTCTCCTCAATGATCCCCGAGATCCCAACCCCGCCGATGCGGGAAACGGTGCCGGAGAAATATTTATTAATAAGATCATCGTCCAGCCCCAGGGCCTCGAATATCTGCGCCCCGCGGTAACTTCTTAAAGTTGAAATCCCCATCTTGGACAGGATCTTCAATATGCCGTCATTCAAAGATTTCAGATAATTTTTTCGCGCGGCGCAAAAATCCAGGCGCAGTTCTTTTTCCGCGATCAAGTATTCTATGGCCTTATAAGCCAAATAGGGGTTGACGCAATCCGCGCCGAAACCGAAAAGCAACGCCAAATGATGCACTTCCCTGGGCTCCGCGCTTTCCACTACCAATGCCACCTGAGACCGGATAGTCTTCTTTACCAGGTATTGATGGATCGCGCTGCAGGCTAAGAGCGCCGGGAGCGCTATATTGTTTTTATCAGCGCCGCGGTCGCTCAAGATAATAAAAGAATACCCTTTATCTATCGCGTACTCCGCCTCGAAACAGATCCTCTCCAAGGCGCGCAGGAATCCCTCTTTCCCGCCGGCGGCGTCAAAAAAAGTATAAACCGTTTTGGAGCGGAAACTATTCACGCTGATATCGCGGATCTCGGATAGTTCCTCATCGGTCAAGATAGGGTTTTTCACCCTCAACTTATGGCAGTGCAGCGGAGTCTCATCTAATATGTTCTTTTCAGGTCCGACAAAACTCTCAAGACTCATCACCAGCTTCTCCCGGATCGAGTCTATGGCCGGATTAGTCACCTGGGCAAAGAGCTGTTTAAAATAACTATAGAGCATCTGCGGCTGGCTGGATAAAAACGCGTGCGGGATATCGCTGCCCATAGAGCCTACCGGCTCTTTCGCGTCTTGCGCCATCGGTTTGATGATCACCTTCAGATCTTCCCGGGAATAGCCGAAGGATTTCAATTCCGCGATGATATCCCCTGTCTTATAGTTAAGGGGCGAGCTTGCGGATAACTTATCCAGATCGACCATGTTCTCGCTGTTCCATTTCCCGTAGGGGCAACGGCCGGAAACCCTGCCCTTTATCTCCGCGTCTTCGACTATCCGCCCCGATCCCGTATCTATAAAAAACATCTTCCCCGGCTCGAGCCGTCCCGAAGACCTGATTTCCTCCGGGGGGATATCCAGGACACCTACCTCGGAAGCCATAGCCACAACGCCGTTTTCAGTGATGATATAACGAGCCGGCCTAAGCCCGTTCCTGTCCAGGACAGCTCCGATATTCTTTCCGTCCGTAAAGGCTATAGCCGCCGGGCCGTCCCAGGGCTCCATGAAACAGGCGTGATATTTATAAAAATCCCTAAGCTCGTCTTTCATCAGGCTGTCGTGTTCCCAGGCCGCGGGGATAAGCATCATCATCGCGTGCTCCAGGGATCTGCCGGACAGCACCAAAAGCTCGAATAAGTTATCGATCGCAGCGGAATCGCTCCCCCCGGGAAGGATCACCGGCTTTAATTTTTCGATATCAGCGCCGAACAATTCGCTGGACAATAAGCGTTCCCTGGCGCTGACGCCGTTGATATTCCCGCGCAGAGTGTTGATCTCTCCGTTATGCGCCAGGAACCTGAACGGCTGGGCCAGGTTCCATGCGGGGAAAGTGTTTGTGCTGTAACGCGAATGCACCAGGCATAAAGCGCTCTTAAGACTTTCATCTTTGAGATCAGGGAAAAAGTCGGCTACCTGTTGAGCCATCAAAAGCCCTTTATAAGTAAAAGTGCGGCTGGAGATATTGGTAATATAAAAGGATCCCTTTTGCTCAAGGTTGGACGCGCGGACAGCGGTCTCGATCTGTTTCCTGATCAGGTAAAGTTTTCTTTCAAAACCGAGATCATCGTTGAGATCTTTATTCCTGCCTATAAAAACCTGTTCAAAGACCGGCTGGGTCGCCTTTGCTCCCTTGCCGATATCAGAATTGTCGGTAGGCACGTCCCGCCACCCTAAAAGAACCTGGCCTTCTTCCCTGATCACTTTCGCGAATAACTCTTTGCAGAATTCACGCTCTTTGGCCCCATTAGGCAAAAATATCAGCCCTGTGGCGTATAAACCCGGTTCCGGTAAATTAATGTCCCCGGCAACCCTTTTAAAAAATTCATGCGGTATCTGGATCAGGATCCCCGCTCCGTCTCCTGTTTTCGGGTCCGAACCCACCGCCCCGCGATGCGCCAGCCGCCGTAAGATTCCGATACCCTGTTTGACGATCTTATTGGACTTTTCGCCTTTAATATCGCAGACGAATCCCACTCCGCAACTATCGTGCTCGAATCGCGGATCATACAGCCCCTGTTTTTCGGGAAATTGCGCGAACATTAACCGCTCCAATCAAAAAAAGGTGTTTTCTTTCTTTTATGTTGAGAATTCCTGATCATCAGTTTTATTTTATTCAGGGTCTCCTCTTTAACTTCCGGCCTTTTCCCTTTTTCCAAGGCATAAAGACAACGATCCAATTCTTTGTAGCTGACTCCGATCTCACCCTCATCGGTCTGCCCTTCCCATAACCCCGCTGTGGGAGGACGCGTTATGATTTCTGACGGGATCTTTAATTCCCGCGCGAGTTTTCTCACATCAGTCTTTAATAAACCGGCTAAAGGCAGCAAATCACAGCCGCCGTCACCGTGCTTAGTAAAGTATCCGATCATGATCTCGCTCTTATTACCGGTTCCGGCAACCAAATAATCCAGGGTGTTCGCGAAATAATATAAGGCCATCATCCTGATCCTTGGCTTTAGATTAGCCTTGGCGGCGCGCGCCGTACCCGGGCAAATCCGGCAAAAGTTATTATAAATATCATCGAGTTCTATTTTTTGCACCTTAATATCAAACTGTCCGGCCAATTTCAATGCCAGATCTTCATCCACCCTGGCATTCCCGCATGGCATGATCAGGCCCAACACGTTATCCCCCAGAGCCTGCTTCGCTAATACTGCCGTTACGGCAGAATCGATCCCGCCGCTTAATCCTATCACAAGGCCTTTTTTGCGGGCTTTACGAACCCGTTCTTTCAGCCATCCGCTTATTTTCTCTGATAGCGTCATCTCGAACTCTTTCTGCTATTTTATGAACAGCATTTCTCTGTATTTGGGCAGATCCCAGCCATTATCCGGGACAACGCGCTCCAATTCGTCTGCGTGCTTTCTGATATGTTCCATCAGCGGCTTAAGCTCCTTAAAATAGATCTCCGCGCGCTTTACATCGCCGGACTCTTTAGCCTTTTGAAGCACCTTGTCCATTTCTTCGAGATTACGCCTGACAAAATAGATCTTGGAATCCACATCGGTTAAATGGCCTTTTTTGTCCTTTAAGGCCGCCGGATCTATCTTTAGATCGGCGTTTTTTTCTAACTCGACAAGTTCCCGCAGTGTTTCAGCGAGCAGTTTCTCATATTCATACCCTGCCGGCACTACAGAAGCATTAACCATCTCTTTTAAAGTATTTGCTTCTATTTCCAGGGTCAAATTGTACATATGGATCCAAATGTGATACCTGGCAACCAATTCCTCCCTGGAAAAAACTTTGTATTTTTCAAACAGTGATATCTTATTTTCTTTGGTAAGCGCCTCTAATGATTCATAGGTAGCGGCAATATTAGGCAAACCCCTTTTCTTAGCCTCTTTTATCCACTCCTCAGAATAGTTATTCCCCTCGAAACGGATGGCCTTTGTTTCTCTGACAATAGAACTGATCACATTTAAAACCACGGAATTAAGATCCTTACCCGTGTCTTTAAATGTTTTGATCTGATCAGTCACATATTCCAGGCTATCCGCGATGATCGTATTGATTATAGCGATCGGCGTCGAGATATTCTGCGATGAACCGACAGCGCGGAACTCAAACTTCGCTCCGGTAAACGCGAATGGCGAAGTCCGGTTTCTATCCGTCATATCCTTGTTGAACGTCGGCAACCGGCTGATCCCCAGATCTATGATATCTTTTCTGGATATCCCGGCCTTACTGCCATTCTCAAGCAAATCCAGTATTTTAGTTAACTGCTCCCCCAGAAACACGCTGATGATAGCCGGCGGAGCTTCATTGGCCCCTAAACGATGCTCATTGCCGGCCAAAGCCACGCTCGCCCGCAAAAGATCGGAATGCAGATACAACGCGCGTAATACCGCCGCGAGAATAGCCAAAAATTGCAAATTGTTTTCCGGGGTTTCTCCCGGATTCAAAAGGTTATTCCCCTTATCGTCCGCTAACGACCAATTTAAATGTTTCCCGCTGCCGTTGATCCCGGCAAAAGGTTTTTCGTGCAATAAACAAACCATTCCATGCCTTACGGCTACTTTTTTCATCAGCTCCATTAGGAGCTGGTTATGGTCCGCCGCGATATTTGACTCTTCAAATATAGGCGCGAATTCATATTGATGCGGCGCCACCTCATTATGCCGTGTCATCAAAGGGATCCCCAGCTTATATGCTTCTTCGGCGACTTCAAACATGAAATTGACCACCCGCTCTTTGATGGCCCCGAAATACTGATCTTCTAACTGCTGCCCCTTAGGCGAGGGCGCGCCGATCAGCGTCCGGCCCGCCATGATCAAATCCTGACGCAAATTGTAATAGTTCTTATCTATCAGGAAATACTCTTGTTCCGCGCCGCAGGTTGAAAACACCTTTTTCACATTCTTATGCCCAAAAAGTTTTAATAAACCAACCGCTGCCCTGCTCAACGCCTCGTCAGAACGCAACAAAGGCAATTTTTTATCCAAACTTTCCCCGTTATAAGAAATGAATATCGTGGGGATGCACAGAGTCTTTCCAAGAGCGCTTTCGATGATAAACGCCGGGCTGCTGGGATCCCAGGCGGTGTAGCCGCGCGCTTCAAAGGTAGTACGGATCCCCCCGGAAGGAAAGCTGGATGCATCCGGTTCTCCCTGGATCAGCTTATTTCCGGAAAACTTCTCGATTACTTTTCCGGGGACATCAATGGAAATAAAACTATCGTGCTTTTCCGCGGTCAAACCCGTCATAGGCTGGAACCAATGGGTGTAATATGTAGCGCCCTTAGACATCGCCCATTCCTTCATCGCGTCCGCGATCTCATTTGCCTGGGACAAACTTATAGTTTTCCCTTCGGTAAGCCAGGTCCTGAATGCTTTGAACGTTTGCTTAGAAATATGCTTTTGCACAGTCTCCATGCTGAAGGTGTTTTCTCCAAAATAACCTGAAACCTGCTTCGGGGACTCGACCTTCGCGAATTTCGTGTTATCGATCCTTAAAAGAACATTTTGCCTGACGTTCATTTTTCTCTCCTTTATACTATGGCTATTGAACCGCCTGCGCTTTTATAAAACACTTTCTCCGCTTTCACCTGTGTAGAATTTCCACTTTATTGCCCGGCCGGCAAATTCCAGGTCTGTTCCCCGCTGATTGTCATAACCTTCTACTAAAAATTAAAAAAGCGTCTTTTATCCTTCTCCGGATTAAAGACGCCATCGTCTATAAAAAAACAGCCCTTTTCAAAGCATTCTTGCTTTAAAAAGGGCGCCATTGTCCTTAAAAATAAAAAAGCCCCAAAAAAAGATTTCGGGGCATCTTTGCCTCTTTGACATCACTGTCACATTAAATATAACATTTTCATTTCTATTGTCAAGTTTTATTTCCTATTGAAACCTTAAAAATAAAAAAGGACAGGGATCCCGGGATGCTGCTTATCACGTTCCGGATTTCTATTTATCTTTATTTTTAGGGGCAAATATGATCGGCAGCAGAAAAAAACCCGCGAAAATCGCCAATATAAGAACTACGCCGAGAAGATTTCGAGCTGCCACTAACGCCCTCCCTTTTTATTTATTGATCTTATCCGATGTTTGAGACTCTTTTTTTGATTTTTTCTCATTCATACGGGCATTGATAATTACAAATACAAAAAAGTACGCCACTGCGCCCAAAAGCGCATAAACAAGCCAATCCTGACTAAGATTTCCGGTCATAACGGTCTCCTTTTGAATTCGTGTTTTATTTGCCCGCGTTTTTATTTAACTTGGACATAAAAAGAAAAAAACCTATGATTGCCGCAACCAGGATAACGAGGGATAATACATTCATAAGCGATTGAGACATAAACACCTCCCTGTGTTATAACACGCCCGATAGATCTATACCGGGCTTTTGTTTTTACTCCTCCTCTTTTTGGGTTTCCTGCTATTCCATGCCACGAGTGTTATTGAAAATAGAATAGCTAACCCTAACACGCCCAGTTGTTGCAATATAATTTTTGACATTCAAATATTCCCTTTTATTGAACTCCATGAGTTATGGCAAAAATTATACATAAAATTCCTAAAAAGACACAAGTTCCCAGCGTCCAATAAACAAACTTCATTTTCCCCTCCTTATTTCATTATTTTCGCTGTACTCACGATATAAATAAAAAAACCACCTCGCATTTGCATGCAAGATGGCGGCCCGACCATCTAAAATCCTCCGGAGGCTTCCTGCCTCCGAACCCTTTGGTCAATCTACTTAATTGAATATACACTACACAATTCGGCTTGTCAATTTGTTTTTGTAACGGACACAGGCTCTAATCCCCCTCACGGGTTAAAGAAAAAGCCCCTGCAAATTACTCATTTACAAGGGCTTAAAAGTAGGGATCCCTGGCTGAAACAAATTAGAACCTGTTTGATAGCGGCTTCCTCAAAATGTAACTACTTTTTCGCTTTCTTTGATAATCTCGTACATGTCTTTCATCGTGTTGATTGGACACATTTCAGTGCCTTCCTGACTACGAGCTTTGATGCAGGTTCCGCAAGCTAATATCTTGCCACCGGACTGAAGCAATTTTTCCGCTTGTTCAATCGTGTTAAACTTCCCTGCGCTGATTTTTTGATATTCAACGCCCTTGCCGGTCAAAAACACTTTGACCTCTTCTTTTTGCCCAAGGCAAAAGTTCGCGTAACGAAGAGCATTCCAACAAGTTTCCGCATCGTTGCTTGAGATTATAATTCCTATTTTCATTTAAATCCTCGGATTCTTCTTGCTCCCGATCATAAGAAACACCTGAAATTTACCCGAGGGCTTCTCAACTTCCGCAGCTCTGCGGAAACGGATATCCGCGAAACCCGCCTTTGCGAAGATCCCGCTAAGTTGTTCGCGATCGAATCCTTGATGAAAAACTCCGGTATGGTCCTCATGGAACTTCCCCTGTTCCTGCTCAAGATCCGCAATACAAACACAGCCACCCTTGCGCAACGCCTTATAGAACCGTCCGGCCACTCCGGCGATATCCTCGATATGATGCAAAGCCATGGCGCTGACAATACAATCATAACTTCCCGTCAACACCCCTCCCTTGGAAACATCCAGAAGTTGAGTTGTCACACCGGTGATCCAGGATTGGGCGACTTTGCTTTTCAGAACATCGAGCATCCCCTGCGAATTATCCACGCAGGTCAAAGACCGTGCCTGCGGCCGCAGTAACATTCCAACCAAGCCGGTGCCGCAGCCAAAATCCAGAATATCCATTCCGGATCCAAGCTTGACCTCAGCTTTAATGGACTCAACGATATCCCGCGCCAGCTTCACGCGGCGCGGCGCTGTGTCCCAATTAGCCGCCTCTTTGTCGAAATTTCTTTCCTGCATAGAACCGTTCCCGCTTAATGGCAACCGTGATGCGCACAGGCGTTGTGTACA
>JBAYMQ010000028.1:0-7857 GCA_041663465.1 Candidatus Omnitrophota bacterium
ATTGTTGACTCCGGCGTCCCGGTTAAATTATACAATATCGCCGAATCCGACCGCACTGAGGTTATCGCGGGAATGCTCGAGGCAAAGGGTTTTCTTTTCGGTTCATCCACTCATGACAATGATATGCTGCCTAATATCTCGGGATTCCTGGAGCTGGTTAAGGGTTTTAAGCCGAAGAACAGGCTTGCGTCCGCGTTCGGCTCATATGGCTGGGCAGGCGGCGCGGTCAAGGAGATCGAGGGCGTGTTGAAAGAGGCGGGTATCGAAGCCGTTCTCCCGGGAATATCTTTTAAATTCGTGCCCGACGATACCGAATACCGGAAATGTTATTCGTTCGGCAGAAGCTTCGGCGAACTTCTTAAATAGGAGGGAACATGATCGAGATGAAAGATTTGTTTCAGAGCGCCGATTGGAAAAAGGAAAAACATGTCCCGGTTATCGAATGCCCTGAAACCGTGAAAAAGGGAGAGGCGGTCCAGCTGAAGATTTCTGTAGGAAAAGAGATCCCCCATCCCAACACGACGGAGCATCATATTAATTGGATCGAAGTTTATTTTCTCGCGGACGGGGAAAAATTCGCGTGCCAGATCGGCAGGTTCGAATTCACCGCGCACGGCGCATCGGCCCAGGGCCCGAATTCCAGTACGATGTTCACGAATCCGGAGATTGTGTGCTCTTTTAAGACCGATAAAAAAGGCACTATAGTCGCGGGATCGTATTGTAACATACATGGACTGTGGCAGGGCGCTAAGCCTGTTGAAGTTGTTTGATCGAAGGATACTGTTATGAAAAGGCTGCATAACGACGTCATGGATTTTTTTAAAAGACAAAGCTTTGTGATCGTCACGACCCTTGATCCTGACGGCACGCCGCACGATTCCTGCAAAGACATTATCCGTTTGTCCCGTGACGGCAGGATATATCTCCTGGATCTGTATATGCGCGATACGTTCCGTAACCTTGTAAAAAATCCGCATATGTGCGTTGCGCAGGTTGATGAGCATCATTTTGCCGGGTATTGTCTCAAAGGTAAGGGCAAGATTATCAAGGTGGACGTTCTCAGACAGCAGGTTAATAAGATCTGGCAAAAGAAAATGGCGTCACGTATCGTGACTAGGATCATTAAAAACCTCAAGGAAGGGAAGGGTCATCCGGCGCAACCGGAATCGTTGCTGCCCCGGCCCGAGTATATGATCGTTATGGATGTGTCGGAGATCATCGATCTGACACCGGCGCATATAAAGAACGCCCCATCCCTGCGGGGAAGAAACAATTAAATTTTACGGACATTGTTATGAGGTCAGCGTTAGTTCGGGGATACTATTTTATAACGGGTGGAGAGCTCAGCAGGCGCGGGGATTTGTCGGATGTCAAGGCCGCTGTCCGCGCAGGCGTCGGTATCGTGCAATATCGCGCTAAAGATGCTTCTTCCGCAGTGATGTATAAGAAGGCGCGGGTTTTGAAGCGCCTGTGCCGGGGCGCGCTGTTTCTGGTGAATGACCGCGTCGATATCGCGCTGGCTGTGGATGCGGACGGGGTGCATCTGGGGCAGGATGATCTGCCGCTCTCTGTCGCGCGGAAATTGCTCGGAAAGAAAAAAATCATCGGCCTGAGCGTCAGCACGGTCGCGCAGGCGGCTCGCGCGGTGAGAGACGGCGCGGACTATCTGGGTGTCGGTCCGGTTTACGCGACGGCAACAAAAAAAGATGCCGCGCGTCCTGTGGGTGTAGATCTGATCAGGAAGATCAAAACAAAGTTTAATATCCCGGTTGTCGTTATTGGAGGCATATCGGTCGATAACGCGCCGTCCGTGATCGCTGCGGGCGCGGACGCGGTGTGCGCTATATCGGCGGTGGTCGCCCAAGCGGATGCCGGCCGCCGGATCAGGGAATTTCAGGCGTTTTTTTAGGAATATACTATGCATAGAATATTGTTCCACTTGGGTCCGGTTACCGTATACGCATACGGTTTTATGCTTGCCCTGGCGTTCATCTTTGGCGCTGCTTTGGCTCAGAATCGGGCGCGAGGTCAAAAGATCGATGCCGACCAGGTCATGGATCTGGTCTTTGCGATCCTGGTTTCGAGTATTATAGGAGCGCGGCTTCTTTACGTAATTATAAATTGGCAATTCTATGCCGCGAGCCCGCTGGATATATTCAAAGTCTGGGAAGGGGGGCTGGTTTTCTACGGCGGTTTTATCCTGGCTTTTTTTGTCGCGCTCCGGGTCGTTAAAAAGAACGCGTTGTCTGTCTGGAAGATTACTGATATAATGGCCCCGTCTGTGGCGTTAGGTATAGCTCTTGGAAGGGTCGGTTGTTTTTTGAACGGTTGTTGTTACGGCGCGCGTTCCGATCGTTGGGGCATGGTATTCCCAGGCCGCGATAATCCGCCGGTCTTTGCCCAACAGGTTGCCGATGGATTGATCTCATCGTCCGCGGCGTGTTCTCTGCCGGTTTTGCCCGCGCAGCTTTATTCAGCGCTCCACGGTTTTATCATCTTTATCATCCTTCTGGCGCTGGAAAGGCATAAGCGGTTCGATGGATTTCTATTCTGGGTTTTGGTGCTTTTGTACAGTTCCGGCAGGTTTTTTATAGAGGGCGTCAGGTATTACGAGCAGGCGTATATGATCGGACTTTTGACCGTATCCCAGGTTATCAGCGCGGGTTTGTTCATCATTGCAATGTCGGTTTTGATAGTAAGGAGTAAACATGCTGGAAGTAAATAATCTGTCAGTTCAGGTCGGCGGCAAGACGATCCTGAAAGATATCAATTTTAACATTAAAAAAGACGTGCCCGCTGTGTTGTTTGGCCCCAACGGCAGCGGCAAAAGCACGTTCCTTAAGGCTATTATGGGTTTTGAAGGCTATAAGATCGCTAAAGGCGACATTGTTTTCAAGGGGCAGCGGATCAATGACAAATCGATCGAAGATCGGGTGAAAATGGGAATGGGTATAATGTACCAGCATCCTCCCCAGATTCGCGGGGTAAAACTCGCGCAGATAGCGCATTTCTTGTCTGATGACCGGAAACATATCGCGGACTTAACGACGCGTCTGTCGCTGACAGAGCATATGGAACGCGATATCAATATGGGTTTTTCCGGCGGGGAGATGAAACGCTCCGAGTTGTTCCAGATCCTTTTACAGGATCCCGATCTCCTGCTGCTGGATGAGCCCGAGTCGGGCGTAGATCTTGAAAATATCTCTATTATGGGCAAGGTTCTTAATGAGTTTCTTAACATGCCGGGTAAATCTGCGCTTATGATCACTCACACGGGCTATATTCTGGATTATGTGCGGTCGGATAACGGCTGCGTTATGATCGAAGGCAAATTGTGGTGCGTGGGCAATCCCAAAGAGATGTTTACCAGCATCCGTAAATTCGGTTATGATAAGTGCAAGGAGTGTGCGCATGTCCAGGGGTGAGATGGGAAAACACATTGAATCGGACGAGGAATCTGTTCTGGCGTCATCCGGTATGGACGCAACGGAGACGACGAGATCCGGGTCTTTTTTGCAGAAGGACAGCCATGCCAGTTTTTCGCAAAGTCTGATCCCGGGCGTAGAGATCCTTGACATACGCGAGGCTTTGGAAAAAATACCTGAAGCGAAAGAATATTACGGCAAAGCGTTTACGTCATTGAAGCGCGACTTCCCGCGGGATACAGAAGGCGGTTATTTTGTCAGGGTCAAAAAGGGCGTGACCGTTGAATTACCGATTCAGGCATGCCTGTTCCTGAAATCCCAGGGGTTCAAACAAAAGGTTCATAATCTCATTATTATAGAGGAAGGCGCGCGCGCGTATTTGATCACCGGGTGTTCCGCGTCCGCGGCGGCAAAAGAAGGTTCGCACGTGGGGATATCGGAATTTTTCGTGAAAAAGAACGCGTTCCTCAATTTTACCATGATCCATTCCTGGAGAGAAGATGTGACGGTAAAGCCCGTGACTATTTCCCTGATCGATGAAGGCGCGACTTTTGTATCCAATTATGTGTGCCTCAAACCTGTCAAAGAGATCGTGATGTATCCGACGTCGGTGCTTTCGGGCAAGGGCGGACGCGCCGTGTATAATTCCCTGATCCTGTCCCATCCGAATTCTGTGCACGATGTGGGATCCCGCGCGATCCTGGCTGCCGAGGATACCCAGGCGGAAATGATCGCGCGTTCCGTGAGCCTTGGGGGCAGTGTCATTAACCGCGCTCATATAAAAGCCGAATCCCCAAGAACTAAAGGCCATATTGAGTGCCGGGGCCTGGTGTTGACGGAAAAAGGCCATATACACGCTATCCCTGAGATGGAATCCGATATGCGCGATGTGGATCTTTCCCATGAAGCGGCGATAGGCAAGATCAGAAAAGAAGAAATAGAATATTTGTGTTCCCGCGGATTCTCAAGCGATCAGGCGCAGTCGGTAATCGTGCGCGGGTTTATGGATGTAAATATCCTGGGTTTACCCGAAATGCTGAGAAAAGAGATAGAAGGGATCGAGGAAAAGAATTTGCGGTCCAGTTTCTGATTGACTGGTTAGTTTTTTTGTGATACCGTAGAGCCTAAATTCAACCGGGGGGGTGTTGTCCCTCTACAACGTATATAAGGAGGAAGCAGATGTTTGACTTGTTATTGTTAGCACCTGTGGGATCCATCTTCGCTTTAGGTTTCGCGTGGTTTCTAGCTATAAACATTATGAAAAAGGATGAAGGGAATGACCGGATGAAGGAAATCGCGGCGGCGGTCCGTATCGGCGCCCAGGCTTATCTCAAAAGGCAATACATGGGCATTGCTCTGTTCTTCATCGTTATGTTCTTTATTCTGTTGTTCCTCGCTTTTAAAGGGTATCTGGTTATGTTCGTGCCGTTCGCTTTCTTAACCGGAGGCTTTTTCTCAGGTTTATCCGGGTTTATCGGTATGTCGATAGCGACTCAGGCATCGAACCGCACCGCCGCGGCGGCAATGAAGAGCTTGAACTCAGGTTTGCGCGTGGCATTTTCAAGCGGCGCGGTTATGGGTTTGACAGTCGTAGGCCTTGGATTGCTGGATTTAAGCATCTGGTATTATTTTCTGAATTGGTATTATGGGATTCATCCGGTACCTGCGGGCGCCGATAAGATCGCGGCAATCACCTCAACCATGTTGTGTTTCGGTATGGGCGCAAGCTCGATGGCGCTTTTTGCCAGGGTGGGCGGAGGTATTTTTACCAAAGCGGCTGATGTCGGCGCGGATCTGGTCGGCAAGGTAGAAGCCGGCATTCCCGAAGATGACCCGAGAAACCCGGCGGTTATCGCGGATAACGTCGGGGACAATGTCGGCGATGTTGCCGGCATGGGCGCAGATCTATACGAATCATATGTCGGTTCCATCGTCGCGACATCCGCGCTCGGCGTTGCGGCAGGTTTAGGCCTCGCGGGCGTAACCGTACCCATGGTCATGGCGGCGGTCGGTGTTATCGCTTCTGTTTTGGGCACGTTTTTTGTTCAGAGCAAGGAAGAGGCGTCGCAAAAAGTCCTTCTGGCCGCGTTACGAAAAGGCGTGTTTGCCAGCTCTATCCTTGTCGCCGTCATATCGTATTTCCTTATCGTTAAAACCCTTGGCGCGGATCACATCGGCGTTTATTATGCGGTACTCGCGGGCCTCATCGCCGGCGTGCTTATCGGGTTGATAACGGAATATTATACGTCCAGCGGATTTAAACCGACCCGCAGTATCGCGGATGCTACCGTTACGGGTCCGGCAACGGTTATTATCGAAGGACTCGCGGTCGGTATGATGTCAACCGGTTTGCCGGTTATTATTGTGTGTGTCGCTATTCTTGCCAGCTACTATCTGGCAGGCGGCGCTGCGAATTTCAACGCAGGTTTGTACGGCATTGCGATCTCGGCTGTCGGCATGCTTTCGACCCTCGGGATCACCCTGGCGACCGACGCGTACGGCCCTGTTGCCGATAACGCGGGCGGGAACGCGGAAATGTCGCATCTGCCTCCCGAAGTCCGCAAGAGAACCGATGCGTTAGACGCGTTAGGCAATACCACCGCGGCAACAGGTAAAGGCTTTGCCATCGGGTCAGCCGCATTGACGGCTCTGGCGCTTATCGCGGCGTACAAAGACCAGGTGTTTATTATAACAAAAAATGATATGGTGATGTCCCTGATGAATCCGAATGTTCTTGTCGGGTTATTCATCGGCGGTATGCTTCCGTTCTTCTTTTGCTCTATGACCATGCGCGCGGTCGGCCGCGCCGCAGGGAAGATCGTGGTGGAGGTTCGCAGGCAGTTCAAAGAGATAATCGGCCTGATGGAAGGCAAAGCAAAGCCGGATTACGCGCGCGTTGTCACCATCGCAACAGCCGCGGCGCAGAAAGAAATGGTCGCGCCGGCGCTTATGGCTATTGCGGCTCCTATCGCGATCGGTATACTGTGCGGTATTGAAGCTGTCGCGGGGCTTTTGTGCGGGGCGACCGTTACCGGGTTCGTGCTTGCGGTTATGATGGCGAATTCAGGCGGAGCCTGGGATAATGCCAAGAAGTATATAGAGGAAGGTCATCACGGCGGGAAAGGTTCTCCGGCGCATAAAGCGGCGGTCACCGGCGATACCGTAGGCGATCCGTTCAAGGATACGTCAGGCCCGTCTTTGAACATCCTGATCAAGCTTATGTCCATGGTTTCGATCGTATTTGCCTCGTTCATCATAAAAAACACGTTCTTTAAATAAAACCGAAGCTTTTTAAAAAGGTCAAACCCCGTTGTCCGGTCTGGCGACAATCTCCGGATAATGGGGTTTGACCCTTTTTTGTCCTGTATTGGCCGGTTATCCCGCGCAGCCTATCCGTTTCTCTTCAATTTCATTGTCTAACGCCGATTAATTTGATATAATACATCATTATGAAAACCATAGCAGAAATCAATCAAAAGATCAAAAAAGGCGAGGTTGTTGTTGTTACCGCTGAAGAGGTCATCGGCCTGGTCGCGAAAAAGGGGCTCAAAAAGGCCGCTCAGGAAGTTGACGTGGTAACGACCGGGACCTTCGGCCCGATGTGTTCTTCGGGCGCGTATTTCAATATAGGGCACTCTTCCCCGCGCATCAAGCTTGGCGGCGGGGTTTGTAAGCTGAATGATGTGCCCGCGTATACCGGGTTTGCCGCCGTTGACCTCTATTTGGGCGCGGCCGCTATGCCTGATGACGATCCCCGCAATAAGGTCTATCCCGGGGAGTTTAAATACGGCGGCGGCCATGTGATCCAGGAGTTGTTAGAGGGGAAGGATATTCGGCTTGAGGCGACTGCCTATGGCACCGATTGTTATCCGCGGAAGAAACTTGACACCTGGATCAATCTGAAGGATCTTAACGAAGCGGTTTTGTTCAATATGCGCAATGCGTATCAGAATTATAATGTCGCGGTCAATTTGTCGGATCGCACAATATATACTTATATGGGTATGCTTAAGCCCTGCCTTGGGAACGCGAACTATAGCTCGGCCGGACAATTGTCCCCGCTTCTTAATGATCCATATTATAGGACTATCGGGGTTGGGACGCGTATATTTCTTGGAGGAGGCGTAGGGTATGTTTCCTGGCAGGGGACGCAGCATAATCCTATGGTAGCGCGGTCGCCTTTGGGCGTTCCGGTTTCAGGCGCGGGCACGCTGTCGGTGATAGGCGACCTGAAGCAGATGAAGGCGCAGTGGCTGCGCGGTACCAGCATGCTTGGGTATGGCGCCACCATGACGGTCGGGATCGGGGTTCCTATTCCTGTGCTTGACGAAAAGGTTATCGCCTGTGCGGCCGTCCGGGATGAGGATATTGTGGCGCAGATCGTTGATTACGGCCATGATTACCCTAAGGGGATCGCGCGTTCTCTCGGGCA
>JBAYMQ010000029.1:0-7835 GCA_041663465.1 Candidatus Omnitrophota bacterium
CCGAAGATCTGAGTGAATCTCGGATTGACATATTCGACCTTTTCGTCCGCTCCCGAGAACACTATGATGGCATTAGGCGCCCTCTCTACCATCAAACGGAAGTTCTCCTCGCTTCGGCGGAGCGCGTCCCGCACGCGCGTGCGTTCAGTGATATCTTTATCGACGCCCCTGTAACCCAGCAACACGCCTTTCTCGTCCAACACCGGTACGCCGTTGGTCAAAAGACAAACGATTTTGCCGTCCTTGGAAATGTTGATATTCTCCAGATCCTTGATAGGCTTCTTTCCGGCCACAATACCGGCGAAAATAGGCTTCAGCCTCGCCGCTTCTTCCGGCAGCATCAGGTCGAACGGAGTCTTACCTATCAACTCTTTTGGGGAATACCCCAGGATCGGCGTGACCGTGTCGGACGTATATATGTACCGGCCCCCGGCATCTAATTCCCATACCCAATCAACACTGCTGTACACAATGTCTTTGAGGCGGCGTTCAGCTTTAGCCAAAGCGTATTCAGCCATCTTTCGTTTACGGATGATATTGCCCAGGAACAAATTGACACTGAACAACCCCAATGCCACAAACCCGATCATGAACGGGATCAGCTTATTCACCATGCGCCAGAAATTATCCCGGTATTTGAACGTGATCCACTTATTTTTTATAGCGCCATGCTCCTGCGGGGTAATAGTCGCGAGAGCCTTATTCAAAATAATTACCAACTCGGGCCAATCTTTACGCACGCCGACGCGGTCGGCGAATGAATACGACGTAGTGCTGACTATATGCAGATTCGAAATATTCAGGCGATCTATGATATAACTAGCGGAAGCTATATCGCCGACATACGCGTCCGCCTGTCCAAAAGCGACCGCGTCTAACGCGTAGGATACATTGCGATAAGGATGCAGAATGATCTTCGGATGGTCTTTCAACAGCCATTCCTGGATAGGATAACTTTCAGCGACAGACACTACCTTACCGGATAGATCGCTTATAGAGTCAACGCCCTTTTTATCGCTCCTGGTGATAATCACGAGCGGGATATCCAGATATATGTCCGAAAAATTCAAATACGCCGAGCGTTCGAACGTATGCGCGACCGCCGGAAGGATGTCGATCTCGCCTTTTTTAGCTTTATCTATAACCTCGCTCCAGGACAACCCGGGCTGGATGTTCAAGGTAACGTCTAAACGCTCCGCCAGCAACCTGATATAATCGGCGCCCATGCCTGAATAAACCCCGTCATCGCCTATCATCTCGACCGGGGGCCACGCGGGATCGACGCCTACCCGCCATTCATCATGTTGTTTCAACCAGGTCTTTTCTTCCGGCAGCAACACCTTATCCAATTCCGCGGACAACGCCCACGCGCAGGAGCGCGACAGGAGAATGAAAAAAAGGATGACAATGGCACAGGCGCGCCGCCTGAAATAAAAAAACCCGGACGCCTGCCGCCAAACAAACAGGAATCCGGGATATGATTTGTCGATCAATACATTCATGATCCTAACCCTTCTTTTCTCGCAACGCGCTTAATGTATCACATTAAAGTTTCCCTGTAAAGACAAAAAATCCTGATCGGATCAACCGATCAGGACAGTCCCCTCAAAAACGCGCCTTAATGTATTTTCAGCCTTTTTTCGACCTCAACCGTTGCTGCCCGCCTTCACCCTGATGCACATGACAAAACGTTTCATGATTATAAATACTCAGAATATGCTTACACCCCGGGAACTGGCATTTTCTTCCTTTATACGACGTCTTCATCTTTTTCATATGACCTTTCCCGCTTTTACGCCACACACAAAGACACCCTTGTATCATCTACAAGCTCGGCGATAAGCTGTTTCACCGATACGATGCCTTTAATACGGTGCGCGTTAGACCCGCACATCGCAAAACCTTTATCCATCAACCCCTTCGAAGCGTTAATAAGAGCTTTAGCGATACAATAATTCACTTTTTTAGGATCGCACGTGGATAAACACTTATATTTGCAGCCGAAATCCATGCGTTCGCCCCGCGTTATTCTTTTAACAAAATCATTGAGAATAACCCGGCCCGGCAAACCCACCGGGCTTTGAATGATCACAATATCCTCCTCGTGAGCGGTCAAATACGCCTGTTTATATTGAGGCGCGACGTCGCATTCATCCGTGCACACGAACCTGGTTGCCATCTGGACGGCGCTGGCCCCCAGCTTGATAACGCGCGCGATATCCTTGCCGTCGAATATGCCTCCGGCGGCGATAACCGGGATTTTTTTCATATTTGTCTCAAAACCATGGACGACGGAAATCACCTTGGTCAAAATATTATCAAGGGAAAAATGCTCCTTGTCCGCGAGCTCTTCCCTGCTATAGCCGAGATGTCCGCCCGCGAGCGGGCCCTCAACAACAACAGCGTCCGGAAGGCGCTTATGCTTGCGCTGCCACATACTGCATATAATATTCGCCGCGCGCGCCGATGAAACTATCGGGACGATCTTTGTTTTAATATTCTTTACGAGCGACGGCAGTTTCAACGGCAGCCCCGCTCCTGAAATTATCACATCCACCGACTCTTCCTGGGCTATTTTGACCAGATCGTCGTAATTGCTCAAGGCGCACATAATATTCACCCCGAACGGATTCTTCGTAAGGGTACGTGTTTCGCGGATGCTTTGCTGCAGGGACTCGCTTGAACGGGTGCGGTAATCCTGTTCCGTGCCTTCTTCCCCTTCACCGAGCGCCACCGCGGCGATCACGCCAAGCGCTCCCTCGTTCGATACCGCCGACGCCAGCGATGACGTCGAGACACGCACACCCATGCCGCCCTGAATGAGCGGCAGCGCGATATGCAATTCTCCTATCGTGAAATCCTTGAATTCCGTATTCATAGTCTCCTGCCCGCCATGCGCCCCGCGGCTTATGGCTCGCGAAATAAAAAAACCGCAAAGAATAGTATTATCCTTTACGGTTTACTGGTTTTCTAGTCTTTTTTTATCTACCCCACGCTGTAAGTATAACACCCCTACCGGTAATGTCAATGTTTATATTTCCCGGCTGGACGCTTTCTACTCTTTACAGCGCTCCAGATATTCCCACCTTTTATACCCGTCGAGAATTTCCTGCGCCAAAGCTTCCGATCTCGCTTTTACCCGCGCGATCTCTGCGGGTTCCCTCTGGTAAAATGTAATATCAGACAGCTGTTTATACAACTGTTCCTGCTCCGATTCGAGCGTTTCTATAGAAGCCGGAAGGGATCCCAGCTCGCGCTCTTCATTAAATGACAGCTTCCGGGCAACGACATGCTTTTCCTTACGCTTCACCTCTTTGACGGCTTTAGTTTTAGGCTTGGCCGGCGGGACAACCGGCTTTCTCTGAACCAGCCAATCGTCATAACCGCCCGGGTATTCATTTACCATGCCATCCCCTTCAAGAACAATGGTAGATGTCACCACATTATTCAGGAACGCCCGGTCATGGCTTACCAGCAAAAGGGTGCCTGAATACTCGAGCAAAAGTTCTTCCAATAGTTCAAGTGTCTCGATATCCAGGTCATTGGTAGGCTCATCCATAACCAACAGGTTCGACGGCCGGGTGAATAGCCGCGCTAAAAGCAGACGATTTCTCTCCCCTCCGGACAGAACGAAGATCGGCGTGCGCGCGCGATCCGGCGTAAAAAGAAAATCCTGCAAATAGCCTATGATATTACGGGGTTTCCCGTTTATCATAACAACATCGCTGTCACCGCAGACATTCTGGGCAACAGTCTTCTGCTCATCCAACTGCTCGCGCAGCTGATCATAATAGGCTATCTCAAGATTAGTTCCCAGGCGGACCTTGCCTTTATGCGGAGCGAGTTTCCCCAGCAAAAGACGCAATAACGTGGTTTTCCCAGACCCGTTCGGGCCGATAACGCCTATCTTGTCGCCCCTCATGATCTGTGTCGTGAAATCCTTGACCAGACAATTATCCCCGTAACTATAACCCAGATGAACGACCTTAATCACAAGCCTGCCCGACTCATCCGTCTCCTGCGCGCGCAAACGGACCTGCCCTGTGGCTTGCCGCTGCGCTTTTTTCACCTCGCGCATTATCTCAAGAGCCTTGACCCGGCCTTCATTCCGGCAACGCCTGGCCTTCACCCCCTGACGTATCCATACTTCCTCCTCAGCGAGCCTTTTATCGAACGTCTGCCGCTGCGCTGTCTCGATCTCAAGCGCCATCTGCTTGCGTTCCAGAAAAGTCTTATAATCGCACTCCCAGCTCAGGAGCTTTCCACGGTCAAGCTCGATGATCCTGGTCGCCAGATTAGCCATAAACATCCGGTCATGCGTAACGAAGAACACGGTGCCGGGATAAGCACGCAGGAAATCTTCCAGCCATCCGATCGAATCGATATCCAAATGGTTGGTCGGTTCGTCTAACAGGAGAATTTCAGGTTTAAGCACTAACGCCCGCGCCAGCAGCACCCGCCGTTTCTGTCCGCCTGACAAAAGCTCAAAGTCGCTTTCCGGATCGAGTTTCATCCGGGTAATAACCCTGTCTATCTGATTACTGATATCCCAGCCGCCCGTGCGGTCCAATTCAGCCTGGAGTTCATCCATCTGCCGCATCAACGCGGGAGTATGCTCCTTATGCAAACGATGGCTCACATGCTGATAATCGCTCAAAAGCCGCGCCCTCTCGCCTAACCCCGAGAGAACAATATCGTACACGTTCCCCTTCAGGTCAACCGGGACTTCCTGCGGCAAAAAACCAACCTGTATCCCTTTTTGATAAGAAACAATACCGTCATCGACGTTGATCTGGCCGGTTATAACTTTCATCAGCGTCGTTTTACCGGCGCCGTTGCGGCCAAGAAGCGTTACCCGCTGGCCTGCCTCAAGCTGCAAACTCAGATGGTCGAAAACAAGCGGCCCTCCGAACGCGAGAGAAATTTCCTGTATGCTGATCAACGCCATAAAAAAGCTTTCGTTTTATTAAAGGTAAAAAAAGCCCCGCTATGGCAACAGCAGGGCTTTTTATGATTACTTACGTATAAGCCGGTATTCTAAAACCTGAATTAACGGCCTTCGTTCTTGCGCTTTGTAAAACAATCCTTGCAATATATCGGACGGTCTTCTCTAGGTTTAAAAGGAACTTCGCATTCCTTCTTGCACTCAGAGCAAACCGCTTTATGCATTTCCCGCGGCCCGCCAAAACCGCCGCCGCCACCTTGCTGATAACCCATACCGCCTCCTTGTTATAATTACCCGCTAAATTACAGCGTTATCGTCAGCCGGCGCCTCTGCCGGAACCGCTTCGCCTTGAGCCTGCAGATTCTTGCGCGCGAGCTTATTCTGCAACTTTTCTTCTTTTTTCTTTTTCTTCGCCAATTCTTTCTGATGCTTTATGTATGAATAATTATCTCTCGCCAACGCGGCCTCCTTTAATTATTTCATATTACAACGATTCTTAGTTTAATGTACCGCGCGCCGTTCGTCAAGAGTTATTACGTAATTACCAAGGAAGATTGCGTGGAGGATAAAAATTTAATGTTTGCCGCCACATCCAATGGCAACAAACATTAAATTTTTAATATCAGACTATTATTTCTTGTGCGCCGCGCAACGCTTTGATTTGCCTGACGCGAAATTCTTGCATTTTTTGCCGTCTTGTGTCTTCGCGGAACATTTTACTTTCTTCATGCTTTCCTCCCGGTTATTACAACCATCTCATCTATAGTCTACGGCTATACTCGCTTATGTCAAGACATATAAAGTTATCCTTACAGCTCTTTGGAACATTTTACGCCGCCTTGATAAAATATCACCCTTCGTTTTCAAATTTACTTCCGCAGTGAGGACATTCCACCTCATCGTCAAAAAATAAGTTTATCCCCACAACCGCGCCGCAATGCGGGCAATTGACCGCGTCCGCCCCCATCGAAAAATCGTATTCCATGATTTCATCAAAAGGATCTTTCATCGCGATATCCTCTTTTCTTGATTTCGTAAGATCACACCCGTATTATACCTATTCCCAATGATCCGCAAACAAGCAAATTCATCTTTCTTTTGACCTTTTTCCTCTTTTTAACAAAAAAAGCCCGCGATTTCTCGCGGGCCTTCATGAAAACAGGGAACGCGCCCTGGTTTTTTATTGTTTCACCGCTTAAATAGTTTCCTTTCGAGACGATCCAGATACCAGAAAACGACAGGTACCAGGATAAATGTGAACAGGATCGAGGCCAGCATACCGCCGGTCATGACCGCGCCCAAAGACACCTTTACGTCCGAGATCGCCCACACCTGCGGCAGCACGCCTAAAATTATCGCGATGGAAGTCATCATGATCGCCCGGAATTTCTCCGATACGCCCAGCCACAACGCCTCCTTCACCTCTACCCCTTCTTTCATTTTAACCAAAGTATAATCCAAGAACAGGATCGCGTTATTCACTACCATCCCGACTAACATGACCACGCCCAGCATTGACGCGACATTGATAGACGAACCGAAGAAGAACAGCCCGGCGATCATGCCGGAAACGGAAGTAAACACCGTGGTCATGACCGACGCAGGATACGCGATCAACGAATTCATAAGCGCGCACAAAAGCATAAATGTAAGGATAACAGCCAGCATGAACGCCTTGGCCATTTCCCTGTTGGTGTCATCCATGATCTCGGACATGCCCACGTAACGGTACCCGTACCCCTCGGGAAACTGTATCTGCCTGAATTGCTTATCCATTATGCCCTGGACAACACCCATCGAGCTTTTACCCAGGAAACCGTCGATCTGGATGACCCTCACTCTATCGCGGTGGCGGATCATCGGAAGGGATTTTTCGATCGTCAATTTCCCTAGTTCAGCAAGAGGGATAAGCCCTTTGCGCGAAAGCACGGACATCACACGGATATCGTCAAAATCCTGAGCGTATATGTCATTCAACTCGATATTGATCTTGTATTCCTCTCCTTTTTCCTTATAGGTATTGGAATCTTCCCCGTATACCGATGAACGGAAGCTCGATCCCACGGCTGAAGCGGTTACCCCGTATTCGATCAGTTTCTCCTGCAACGGTTTCATTCTGATCTCATCTTTGGGATCTTTGTATGACAAATGCACGCTGTTGAAATATCCGCTCTTCTGCATTACATCCTTCATTTGCCGCGAGATCTCGATCATTTTGCCGTAATCGATGCCATGGAGGTCGATACTAATGTCTCCGGTACCCGCTTCCAGGGTATGTCCCCGGGCAAAACTCACCTCGACGTCAGGGATGGTAGCTGTAAATTTCGTCAGTTCGTCTATGATAGCCACATCCGATCTTTTACGGTCGCTTAACGGCACCAGGTCCACGGTGATCAAGGCGTTCTCCACCCCGTTATCCCCGATATTGGTCAAATACGACTTTTTCTCAGGGATCTTATCCAGATATGCCTCTATTATCTTACAGGCTTCCAATGTCCGGTCTATAGTCGAACCCTGCGGCATATTCATATTAATAGTAAACTTGTCCATATCATATTTCGGAGAAAAATCATTCTCGACATAGGGAACCAGCAGCAATGAGGCGAAAAACACCGCCGCGACGGCGGCAATGGTCATTTTAGGATACTGGAAAATGAGGTCGAAAATATGCTTGTATTCCCGCCTCAGGAATTCCATTGCCATATCTATCCCTTTGCGCACCCAATTCAGCGGAGCGAACAATGTGTTAAAAAAAGCCGTACGTTTAGACGGAAGCGGTTTTTTCGCGCTTTTAGGCTTGAGCATCGCGGCGCACAACATCGGCGTCAAAGCGAACGAGGCCAGCAAAGAGAAAATTGTGGCATAGATGATCGTAAGGCCGAAAGATCTC
>JBAYMQ010000030.1:0-7826 GCA_041663465.1 Candidatus Omnitrophota bacterium
CACCGAACGCAAAAAGTAACGTTTTCCATTATTCTTTATGCCGCGTGTTCAGCCTTCCTTGGATCGTATAATGATTTTAACTCATATCTTGCGGCGAAGCTGAAGTTCTTCTGAAATCCGTGTTTACGTGATAAAATAATGCCAACGGGGGGCGTGGATATGATACAGAAATGCCCTGGACAGGATACGAGAAATCTCAGGGTTGAAATTGTCCGTTGCCCGCATTGTAAATACAAGCTTGAGATATTCTCGAATGAGATCAAAGTGCGCTGCCCGCGGTGCAAGAAGCCGGTGATGCGCGCGAAATTGCCTTCGTGCCTGGATTGGTGTCAGTACGCGAAGGATTGCATGCGGGGGGTCGATCAGTACGATCGATCGGATCGAAAATCCCCATGAGGGAAGGATGAACCCCGCGAGGGAAAGAGGAGCGCGGCGTGAAAAGCAGGGTATATTTTATAGGCGTGCAGGAAAACGAGAGTGAAGCGTCCGTCAGCGGCAAAGTGCTGGCGCTTGTCCGCAAGAGCGGCCTTTTTTCCAGGATAAACGCCCAGGATAAAGTCGTTTTGAAACTTCATTTCGGCGAGACGGGCAATACGGGCTATGTCCGGCCCGCGTATGTGGCGGCGGTAGCCGGCGGAGTTTTGGAGAAGAAAGCGTTCCCTGTTGTTTCGGATAGCAATACATTGTACCGCGGCCGGCGTATGAATTCCACGGATCATATGCAGTTGGCGTTTGAACATGGATTTACGCCCGAAGCGCTTAAGGCGGACATTGTCATTCCGGACGATACGCAGAAACAAAATACCCGCAGCGTTGAATTGAACGGCGATTATGTGAAAACCGCCAAGATAGGCGCTTTGTACCGCGACTCAAACGCGATTATCGGGATCGCTCATTTTAAGGGACATTTAATGACGGGTTTCGGGGGAGCATTGAAGAATATCGGGATGGGATGCGCCACCCGGGAGGGGAAGCTTTTTCAGCACTCCGATCTGACGCCGATCGTCGTCATCAAGAAATGTACCGGCTGTAAGGCATGTCTGGCTGTATGCCCTGCCGGAGCTATACGGATGGAAAACGATATGGCGGTTGTCGATCCGTCAAAGTGTATCGGGTGCGCAAGTTGTATCGCGGCGTGCAAATTTAACGTGATAGATCTTAACTGGGAAGCGGGCGGCATGCTGATACAGGAGAAGATGATGGAGTACGCGAAGGCCGCGCTTCTGGGCAAGAAAGAAAAGTCCATTTTTTTTAACTTTTTGATCAAGATCACAAAGGAATGCGATTGCCTGGCTCAGGACGATCCCCGCATTGTGCCTGATATCGGCATCCTGGCGTCTGATGATCCTGTGGCGGCAGATCAGGCCAGTTTAGATATGGTGACCGCGAGAGCCGGAACGGATATTTTAAAGCAATTGCATCCTCATCGCGACGGCCGGAAGCAGCTCGCGTACGCGCAGAAGATAGGCCTGGGAAGTATGGAATATGATATGGAAATGGTGGGATAAATGATCGGTTTGAAGCGGCTGCTTTTGGGGTTGATGGTGCTATTGCCGGTTGTCGCGGAGGCAAAAGAGGTCAGGATCGCAACTTCGTTCTATCCGGTATATATTATGGCATTGAATGTCGCGAAAGATGTTCCCGGGGTGCGGGTCGCGAATGTAACGCCTATGGCTGCCGGATGTCTGCATGATTATTCCCTGACGGCGGCGGATATGAGGCGGCTCGCGGCTGCGGATATTTTTTTTACCAATGGCGCGGGCATGGAAAGTTTTATCGAGACGGTGGCCCGGCAGTTCACGGGCTTGCGTATTGTTCCTCTGTCAGCGGGGATCCCGTTGATCCGGAACGCCGACGGCACCGATAACCCTCATGTTTGGGTAAGCATCGGCAACGCAGTTACGCAGGTGCGGAACCTGGGCGACGCGATGGCCCGGTTCGATCCCGGAAACGCCGAAAACTACGCGCGTAATACCGAAGGCTATATTCGCAAGCTCCAGGCATTGGCGGAGCAGATGCATGTTCAACTCGCCCCGTACGCCGGCAGGAAGATCGTCACGTTCCATGAAGCCTTTCCGTATTTTGCCAGGGAGTTCGATCTTTATATTGCCGCGGTAGTCGAACGCGATCCGGGAAGTGCCCCCAGCGCGAAGGACCTGGCGGCTACGATCGCGTTGATCAAAGGAGCGGGCCTGAAGGTTTTGTTCGCTGAGCCGCAATATTCCGCTTATGCCGCCGAAACTATCGCGCGGCAAACCGGCGCTAAAGTATTTTCGCTTGATCCGGTTGTGACAGGGCCCGATTCCCTCGACGCTTATGAAACCATCATGCGCGGGAATCTTTTATCCATTATAAACGCTTTTGAGCGGGAGCCATGATGCCGGAACATGTGTATGGCGCGTGCTGTACGGAGATCGCCGGGCTGGATGTTTCTTTAGGCCGGATCCGGGTTCTCGAGAATATAAACTTAAGGTTAAATTGCGGCGAGCTCGTTGCGGTTATCGGCCCTAACGGCGCGGGCAAAACAACTTTGTTGAAGGCTATCCTGGGCGAAGTGGCGTATAGCGGGCAGATCAGGTTTTCTATAAGGGGATCGCTGCGCCAGGATATACGTATCGGTTATGTCCCGCAGAAGCTCAGCATCGACTACGATACGCCGGTCAGCGTTCTTGATTTTGTTTCTATGGCGGTCTCCAGCAAGCCGGTTTGGCTGCGTTTGAGCGGCGGCGTCAAGGATAAGGTACACGCGTTGTTGACGGAGTTTTCATGCCAGCATCTTGTGAAACGCAAAATTGGAGCTCTTTCCGGAGGAGAATTGCAGCGGGTTCTGCTTGCGGCGGCAATGACGCCGGCGCCTGATCTGCTGCTGCTTGATGAGCCGGTTTCGGCGATAGACGCTAAAGGCCTCGCGCTTTTTTATGAACTGGTTTGCGACGTGCGCCGCAAGTACGACGTGTCCGTGCTGTTGGTAACGCATGATCTGGCCGATGTCGCTCCGCACGCCGATCGCATGATCTTTCTTAAAAAAAAGATCCTCGCTCAGGGGAAACCCCAGGATGTGCTATCGGACCGGGATTTACTGATGACCCTCGGCCCGAGCGTTTGGAACATTTCCGAGTTGGCCGGATTTAAGATAGCGGTTAAAGAGAAGGATACGCATGATGCCGACCTGGTTTGAGTATGAGTTCATGAGGAACGCGTTTGTCGCGGCGCTTTTGATAGCCCCGCTTTTCGCGCTTCTGGGCACGGTCGTTGTATCTAACCGCATGGTATTCTTTTCAGACGTGCTCGGCCATTCGTCTTTGACAGGGATCGCTTTGGGTTGTTTACTGGGTTTTGCCGATCCTTTGTGGGCTGTGGCGATATTCGCCGTGATCCTCGCGGTGCTTATAAATTTTTGTAAGGCGCGTACCCGCGCCTCTGCCGACACGGTCCTCGGCGTCTTTTTCGCCGTGGTGGTCGCGGTCGGTATCGTTATTCTCAGTAAGGCGGGCGGGTTTTCTAAATATTCGGGTTATTTGATCGGAGATATCCTCGCGGTCAATAAGGGCCATTTGCTGGTTTTGGGTTCTCTTCTCGGGGTTGTCGCGGTTTATTGGTTTTTCGCCGCGAACGCGCTCGTGCTGATGACCATTGATCAGTCTCTTGCCCGGACGCGGCGTATACCTGTGTTCTGGCTTGAGACGAGCTTTTCGGTCGTGCTCGCGTTAGTCGTCGCGGTGTCGATAAAATTGGTGGGGATACTGATCATTAATTCTCTGCTCGTTCTGCCTGTCGCGGCGGCGAGGCTTGTCTCGAGGAAATTTTCTGATTATACCTGCGGCGCGGTCATTATAAGCGTTGTGTCTTCGGTCTCGGGCCTTATTTGCTCGTATTACTGGGGAACCGCCTCCGGCGCCACTATTGTTTTGTTTTCCGCTGCGTTTTATGGGGTGATCGCGGGTATTTCTATTTTTTCTAAACGAGTTTAACGTAAAGGGGAATCCATGAAAAACGTGTTAAGTGTAATTCTTGGCGGCGGCAGAGGCACGAGGCTTTATCCTTTGACGAAGTACCGCGCGAAGCCGGCGGTGCCTCTCGCGGGTAAATACAGGCTGATCGATATCCCGATCAGCAATTGCCTTAATTCCGGGCTGCAGAAGATATTTGTCCTGACCCAATTCAATTCGGTTTCGCTCAACCGTCATATTTTCCGCGCGTATAAATTCGACACATTTTCGCAGGGATACGTCGAAGTCCTGGCGGCGGAACAAAATATGGAGCACGGCGATTGGTTCCAGGGTTCGGCGGACGCGGTGCGCAAGTGCCTGCGTCATTTTAGCGATCCGCGCATCCAATACATCCTGATCCTTTCCGGCGATCAGCTCTATAAGATGAATTTTACAGCAATGCTCAATTTCCATTTTGAGAAGAAGTCCGAGATCACTATAGCCTGCAATCCGGTGGCTGTTGAAGAAACGCATGAACTGGGCATAATGGGGGTCGATAAGAATAAGCGCATTAAAAGCTTCATTGAAAAGCCCAAGCATCGCAAAGAGATCTGCGGAATGGAGATAGAATCTGAAGGCAAAAAGAAATATCTGGCCTCAATGGGTATTTATGTTTTCAAGAAAGAGGTTCTTGTTGAGCTTTTGACGGCGAACAATAAGGCTGATTTCGGCAAAGAGATCATTCCCGACGCGATCGGCAGCAGGCGCACCTGCGCGTATGTTCATAACGGTTATTGGAAGGATATCGGTTCCATCGAGTCGTTCTACGACGAAAATATGGCGTTCACCCAGGGGAAACCTCCCATAGATCTGTTTGACGAGAACTGGCCGTTCTTTACGCGCCCGCGTTTTCTGCCGCTTTCCAAGATCCGCGAGAGCGTGATCAAGAACTCGGATATCGCCGAAGGAACGATGATCTTTAACGCGAGGATCTCGCATTCTATCATCGGCTTGCGCAGCAAGGTGTGTTCGGGAACCGTGATAGAAGATTCGATTTTAATGGGCAACGATTATTATGACAATAGCGCGAAAGTACCCGGGCTGGGTATCGGCAAGGACTGCGTGATCAGAAAGGCGATCGTTGATAAGAATGTCCGGATGGGGGATAACGTTAAGATCATCAACAAGGATAAACTGGTTGATTTCGAGAACGAACTCTGCGTGATCCGTAACGGCATCGTCATTATTCCCAAGGGCGCGGTTATTCCGTCCGGGACCGTTATATAAGAATCTGCTTGCTATACACCTGAAAATTACTTATAATACGTTTTCAAAATAGAATAAAAGGGGGTCAGCGTATGTCGGCGAGGCAACTGTTGCCGGAATTCCGGTCTTTAGTCGATGTGGACGGATTTGAGGATGTATTTATCAATGATATCGTCCACGACAAATTTTTCGGCATGCCGTTGGAACCGATCATCGCCGCGGAGAGGCGGCTGCGCGATCCGGCCGGAAAGTCGATCGCGTATTTTTCGATGGAATACGGCCTTGCCACGAGTTTCTACAATAAATTTTCCGCATCAAAACCGCTCCATTATAACAATAAAGTGCAGGAAACGGAGGTTTTTTCAAACTTCCGGCTCGCCGATTATTTTTTTACTTTAAAACCGGACTCGATCATTGATCTTCCCATATACAGCGGAGGGTTGGGTGTTCTTGCCGGCGATACGGTTAAAACCATGGCGGACTATAAGCTTCCTGTCGTGGCTATAGGCATGCTTTGGAATACCGGATATTTCAGGCAAAAGTTCTGGTTCAAATACGGGCAAATGCCGGAGGCGATGCATTGGGATCTTTATTCGTATCCGGGATTGATACCGTTGAAGAATAAGATCAAGATCTCGTTGCGCAATGAGGATATTTATTTGCGCCTGTGGAAGTATTATGTGTACAGTTATCAGCATGACGCGGTGATCCCTTTGATATTGCTTGATTCGAACGCGCATGAGAATATTGAGAAGAACCGCCGTCTTACCGATCAATTGTACCGCAGCGATAACATCTGGATCAAGATCATGCAGCGGGTCATATTAGGCATGGGCGGCGTGGCCGCGCTTAAGGAATTGGGTTACAATATAGATCTTTTTCATCTCAATGAAGGCCACGCTATTTTTTCGTTTGTAGAAAAGGCCCGAGGGTTGAGCGCGGAAGGGGTCAATGAGCTTAAAAAGCATTTTGTTTATACCTGTCACACGCCGGTAGACGCGGGCCACGATCGTTTCCCGTCGGATGAACTGAACAGGATCTTGAAACGGGAAGATTTTGAAGTTATAGATACTTACGGCAGGGACAAAGGCGGCGTGATCAATCTGACGCTGTTATCCATGAACATCGCGTCATGCGTCAACGCGGTGTCTCTCAATCATCAGAAGGTCATGCATATACAATTCCCCAAATATAAAGATCAGATAAAATATGTGACGAACGGCGTTCATCCGCATACCTGGACATCCGACCGGTTCAAGTCCGTTTTCGATACATTCGCCGCGGATCTGGGAGATACGCGGGCCAATCCGATGGCTTTGGCCAAGGCCAGGGATATGCGTAAAAACAAGGCGTTCCGGCAGGCGGTTTGGGATGCCCACCAGGCGAATAAGCGGGATCTCTGCGATCTTCTGGGTAAATGGAACCTTTCCGCGGACGCTTTCACGATCTGTTGGGCCAGGCGCGTCGCGGCGTATAAACGTCCCAGCCTTATCCTGCAGGATGTTAAAGCTCTTGTCGCCATCGCGAAAAAATACGGCCCTATTCAGATCATTTTTGCCGGCAAGGCTCATCCTAATGACAATCTCGGGTTTACCTTTATTAACGAAATGCTTGACCGCGTCGATGAACTAACCGATGTTTACGATCATCTGCGGTTCATTATGCTTGAGAATTACGAGATCTCGCTCGCCAGGACATTGGTCGCGGGCGTGGACGTGTGGTTGAACAATCCTCTGCCGCCTTTTGAAGCCTCCGGCACCAGCGGCATGAAAGCGATCATGAACGCTGTATTGCAGATGTCTACGGTGGACGGATGGGTTGCCGAAGCCACCCGGATGGATATAGGCAAACTGTTCGGTTATGTCAACGAAGAAGGTTCTATCGGCAACGAGCGCGAATTGCATATACGCGATGATTCGGCTAAACTGTGCGAGGCGCTTGAGGAAATGGTGAAGCTTTACTATCAGACCAATAAGAAAGGCGCGGCGGATCTTTCTTCCAATTGGATCGATCTGATGATCAATTGTATCGCGGCGTCATCGGAATTCAATACCTATCGTATGCTGGACCAGTATAAATCGCTTGTTTGGAAAATTTCTTAGTATGCGCGTGTGCCTGCTTTTTTTGATCCTGCCGTTTTTCCTGTGTTCTTGCGCCCGCGCCCCGGTCGTTCCCGGAACTCCGTATTCCGCGTCACCCGTGTATCCGGGTTCATCAGGCTCCGTGATGCGCCAGGATATCAGTCATTTAGTCGGTCCTTCTGAAACCCTCTGGCGGATAGGAAAGATGTATGACGTGAGGATCGAGGATATCATGCGGACGAACGGCTTGAGATCCAAGGATCAGCTGGAACGCGGCCAGCGTTTGTTGATACCGCATGCCGCGCCGCTTAGGCCGGTTGTCGCCCTGTATCCTTCCTCCAAATGGAAGTATATCATTATTCATCATAGCGCGACGGATTCCGGTAACGCCAATTCTCTATATGATCTGCATAACCGAAGGGGATTTGACGGGTTGGGATATGATTTTATAATCGATAACGGGACCGGAAGCAAGCAGGACGGGCAGATCGAAGTTTCAGGCCGGTGGGTCAAACAAATAGACGGCGCGCATTGTCTGGCGGGGGGGATG
>JBAYMQ010000031.1:0-7723 GCA_041663465.1 Candidatus Omnitrophota bacterium
AACCAGCAAAATGGCGTTCGGCGCGTGCTTCATTATCTCCGGGATCAAAGTTTTATAAATTGCCACATTATCCCTGACCAGATCTATCCTGCTTTGCCCGGGCGACTGCTTCTTGCCCGCCGTAATCACTACTAGATCTGAACCTTTTATATCGGCGAATTCGCCCGCTATGACCTCAACCGGAGATATATACGGGGCTCCGTGGGAGAGATCCATAACCTCCCCTTCAAGGCGCTTGCGGTCAAGATCCGCGATAACGATCTGCCGGGCAATAGCCTTGATCATGAGCGCGTACGCGAAACGCATACCCACATTCCCGCAGCCGATGATAGAAACTTTAGGTCTCAGATTCTCCATTAAGAACGCCTTCTGTTATGCAGCTTGATTAATTCCATAGCCCAGAGAGGCAGCGACGAAATTATGATCACCAGGACCCAATCCAGCAACCCCAGGGGCTCGGTTTTGAAAACCGTTTGCAGGAATGGCGTATACACGACAACCATCTGCAGTATAAACGATACAAGCGCGGCAATAACCAGTTTCATATTGGTAAAAACGCCTAACCGAAAAAGCGATTCGGTATTGCTGCGGCAATTGAACGAGTGGAACAACTGAGCGCACGCCAGAACGGTAAAGGCTGCGGTCCGGGCGCGTTCCAAGCCTTCGCGCTCAATATACATCACCAGCGCGAACGCCCCAAGGCTGCACATGGCGATAAAAACGCCCTGCAGGATCATGTGAACAGCGGCATCCTTGCCGACGACCGATTCATGAGGATTGCGCGGCCGGCGCGACATAACTCCGGGATCTACGGGATCGACTCCGAGCGCGAGCGCGGGCAGACCGTCTGTCACCAGATTCACCCACAGTATCTGAATAGGCAGCAGCGGCACCGGCCAACCGATCAGCGAGGATACGAACATCACCAGGATCTCGCCGGTATTACATGAAAGCAGATAATGGATGAATTTCTTAATATTATCGTAGATCCCGCGGCCTTCCTCGACCGCGGCGACGATCGAGGCGAAATTATCGTCGGTAACAACCATATCCGACACTTCCTTGGTCACATCCGTGCCGGTAATGCCCATGGCCACGCCGATATCCGCTTCTTTGACCGCGGGCGCGTCATTAACGCCGTCGCCGGTCATGGCAACGACATGGCCAAGCTTGCGCCACTGCCGTACGATACGCAGTTTATGCGCCGGAGATACGCGCGCATACACGGGCACCCTCTCGATCATCTGGTCCAGTTGATCGTCGCTGAGCTTATCAAGTTCGTCACCGGTCAACGCGAGTGAATCTTCGTGAAAAAATCCGAGTTGTTTTGCTATTGCCACCGCGGTATTTTTATGGTCTCCGGTTATCATGACCGTCCTGATGCCCGCGGTTCCGCATAACTTCATTGCCGCTTTGACTTCTTCCCGGGGAGGATCGATCATCGCCACGAGGCCGTGGAACACAAGATCCCGCTCGATCAACCGCACCTCGTATTTATCCGGGATCGTTGCAAGAATCCGGGACGCTATCGCCAACACCCGCAATGCCCGGTCGGCAAGAGCGGCGTTCATTTCAAGGATCGTTGCGCGGTCCGCGTCCGTAAGCGGCCGTATGCGGCCGGCGTCTTCGATGAACCGGCAATCCGCGAGCAAAATATCGGGCGCTCCTTTAACACACGCGATATGCAGGTTATCCGGATCCCTCCGGATGATCGTCATTTTCTTGCGCTCCGAGTCAAATGGGATCTCTTCGACAAAAGGCATGAGGCCATCCATATCTTTTTTCCAAATGCCCGCCTTTGCCGCGCAGGTCAAAAGCGCGCCTTCGGTGGGATCGCCGACAACCTTATACGCATCTTTATCCTTGATCAATTCCGCGCCGTTACATAAAACGCCCGTGACCAGGCATTTTTTCAGGGCCGGATGGTCCTCCAGGCGTACCCGTTTTTTTTCATGGCTGAACTCCCCCGCAGGGTCATACCCGATACCGCCGACCTCAAAAAGTTTTCCTCCTGCATACACCGCCTGCACGGTCATCTCGTTCTTGGTTAGGGTCCCGGTTTTATCCGAACAAATAACGGTCGCGCAGCCGAGCGTTTCGACTGACGGCAGCTTACGGATCAACGCGTGGCGTTTTACCATGCGCTGCACGCCAAGCGCGAGAGCGATCGTAACAACCGCCGGCAGCCCTTCGGGAATAGCGGCTACCGCGAGGCTCACGGATGTGAGGAACATTGCCAAAAGGTTCTCTTTGCCCCAGCCGCCGCGAAAAACACCAAGCAGGAATACCATGGCGACCAGCGCGAAACACACGTACACGATCCATTTCCCGAATTCTTCCAGTTTTTTTTGTAACGGCGTATCCTCCGCCCCGATCTCCTCGATCATGCCCGCGATTTTACCGAGTTCGGTCTGCATGCCGGTATACGCGACAAGCGCCCGCGCCTTGCCTGATACGACCGATGTTCCCAAATATACCATATTCGCCCGCTCGGAAAGCGCGACATCCTGCTCGACCAGCGCCGCATGGGTCTTGGACACAGGCACAGATTCCCCGGTGAGGCTTGCCTCAAGGGTAGCGAAATTAGGGGTTACCCAGATCAGGCGGCTGTCCGCAGGCACATTATCCCCGGCCTCCAGCTCGATAAGGTCTCCGGGAACAATATCGCTCGAATCTATCAATGCGCGCTGCCCGTCGCGGATGACCTTAGACTTCGGGCTTGATAACTTCTTTAAAGCGGCAAGCGCTTTTTCAGCGCGAAACTCCTGGATAAACCCCAGGATCGCGTTCAGGATCACTATACCGATGATCGCGAATGCGTCGATCCACTCCTGCAGGATCCCGGATACAAACGCGGCGCCTATAAGCACCCATATCATAAAATCCTTGAACTGACCGATGAACAACCAGATGGGATTAACGGGTTTCTTGCCTTGCAGCGCGTTGGGCCCGGTTTTCTCCAGCCGCGCCTGCGCCTCATGCGCAGAAAGACCGACGGCCGCCTGGGTCTGCAGTGCAGCTTCTATCTCGGATACCTCGCAATGCCATGGTGATTTCATTATTTGCCTTCCTTTAATAAACACCGGGGATCTGCGCCTGGCAGAATTTGCACCGGCCGTGATCGAGATTCACTTCCAGTATAGTCAACCCTTCGCGTTTTACCAGTAATTTTTTGCGGAAAGGGCAATACGTGTCCCCTCCCCACCCGGACACATTGCCGGCATAGATAAACCGCAAGCCGCTCTTCCGCCCGATCTCGAACGCCTTCCGCAGCGAGCCTTCCGGCGTAGGGTCATACGCCGAGTACTGATAATTAGGGAAAAATTTTGATATATGCCAGGGAATGTTCGCATCGACCCCGGCGATAAATTTAGAGATCTGTTCCAGTTCGGCTTCCGAATCGTTCTTCCCTGGAACAACCAGGGTCGTAATCTCCACCCAGATATTATTCGCCCGCATGAACTTGATGGATTCCTGCACCGGCTTCAGGCCGCCCGCGCATATATTTTTATAGGAACCGTTATTGAAAAACTTCAGATCGACATTCGCCGCGTCCATATAGGGTTGTACCATCGTGAGCGCCTCAAGGGTCATAAACCCGTTAGTCACCCATACATTGCGCAACCCTTTTGCCTTCGCAAGTTTTGAAACATCGAGACAATACTCAAAATTTATGGTGGGTTCGGTATAGGTATAAGAAACGCTGGCGCATTTTTGTGAAAGCGCCGCGGTGACCGTATCGACTGCGGGAAAAAACCGGCCTCCGGGAAATGTTCCGCTGCCCGCTTTCAGCTGCGAGATCTGCCAATTCTGGCAGAATCCGCAACGGAAATTGCAGCCGGGAGCGGCAATAGAAAAGCTTTGGGATCCGGGTAAAAAATGATATAACGGCTTTTTTTCTATCGGATCGATATGGGACGCGATGATTTCGCCGTAAATATGCGTGTACAGCGTGCCCGCGATATTCTGCCTGACCCCGCAGAAACCGAATTTCCGGTCGGAGATCTTGCACCGGTGGCCGCAAAGGATGCATTGAACATCATTGCGCTTGAGCTTTGTGTATAATAAAGCTTCTTTTTTCATATTCGGCATAGGTCCCGGCGCGCGGAATATTACTTCTAGATCCTTATCTTAACCAATTCTTCTTCGGTAAAGGGCGCGGCAACACGGCTGTACCGGCACTCTGACCCGGCCGGCCCGTATGCGATCGCGGTGTCGGGTTTACCGTTCAGGTCGCAATAACGGCAAACTATCCCGCAACATGCGGCAATATCTTCGTCCGACCCGATGCCCCGGCCAAGCGCCGTCGGGCCGGCTATTTCTTCGGAAGGGCAGAAAATGAAATCGCCTGGCTGCGCCAACTGTTCGATCGCGCGATTATCCCGTTCATCCCTGCCGACTATCAAACGGCCATCCGCGCCAACGCGATAATGCCGCCCCCGCTTAAGCAGAGAGATATTATTAACATCGAGTTTATCCCGCTTCATCAGATCTGTTAACCGGTCGCTGAAATGCGGGTCGGTCAGCAGACAGCCTCCCGCGGGCTGATGGAACTCTATGATCCCGCGCATAACCGCGAGGTCTGTCTGAGGCTTGCGGCTCCTGCCGCTGAAATCATACAACATATGGCGCCGGACCCAGCCTTGTTTTTCGGCAATCGTTTCTTCCAGGAGTTTTGCGGATAACGGACGGAGGAGAAGCCCGGCAATCTGGGCCTGGCTGTCGATCTGCTGCATAGTGCGCCTCTGCTGCGACATAGGCCGCTGGCCTACAACTTCCCCGCTTACCAAAAACGAAGCGCCCCATTCCTGCATGAGCTGCCGCGCCTTTTTGAACATCAGTATCTTGCAGTCGATGCACGGATTCAAATGAGCGCCGTATCCGAACTTCGGGTGTTTAAGCATGATCAAGAAATCATCGGTTATATCAAGAACCCTCAGGTCGATACCCGTCTGCGCGGAAAATTTCTGCAGCAGGCTCCCGCCCGGTTGCGACGCGGACTTGTCACGCAAAGAAAAAGGCATCGAACAATATAAACCTATCACGTCGATGCCCATATCTTTGATGATCTTGGCGGCAAGCATACTATCCAAGCCGCCGGACATCATTGCTATTGCTTTCATATGGCCTGTATATTTTCTAGGCGTTGATAAAACGGCGGGCTCCGCCGCCGTTATCGGCGGCGGAGAATCACATCAATATTACCCTAATGCCGGTTTTCTTCCGTGGTTAGCTTTCTTGGAACGCCAGTTCAGCTTGCCTCTACGTTTACGTTTACCCATAACAATAATCCCCTTCCTTAGTATTTGTAATAATTCGCCGGTATTGTCTGCGAAATATACCGTACCGCTTCGATGATGCATATACGGATTGCTTTTTCCATCGGGGTATTGGCGTACATCGACAAACCTCCGCCCAATGCCCATCCTCCAAAAAAACCAGCCATGAGCCCCCCTGTAACATCGGACGCCTGGCCCTGCACGCGCGTTGCCGCGAGAACTTCAGATGTTGAAGTATCGATAACCCTGATATCAAGCGCCATATGCGCCTTGTTCATTGACCCGCCTAAGAGCGCGCCAAGGACTCCGCTGCCCACGCCGCCGCCGCCGCCTATACCCGCTGCGCCGCCAGACGCCTGCGGCTCGAACTCCGTGACAGCGGCAGTCACGATAATATCGGCTGTTTTTATCTGGCCTCGCTGCGCGCCTCCGGGCTGCGCTGCGCCGGATGCCGCCAGTTCCTGTTCCTGCAAAACACGATCAAGCACCTGCCGCTCGACAACGCGGAACCGGTTCGAATTAATAAACGCCGTAACCAGCATTTCCTTAAGGCCTGTACCTATCTCCCCGCTGGCCTTGGCCGCCTTCACATCAAAATCAGCTATGGCGACACGCGCCTTGGGCCCTGAATACGGCGGCATTGCCTGAGCCCCCGCGTTATTGTCAACCTGCGCGGTAGGCTGAATCATTTGCTCGAGCGTAGCGCACCCGCCGGCCCCTATAACAAAAACAACCAGCACGACATAAATTATAACTTGCCTCATCGGCGCTACCTCCTCCAAAACCGTTATGATGACGTATACTGCGCGATAGTTTTAAGCTTATCAATGATTTTTACGGCTATCTGCCGGCCGGCGTTAACCAACGCCTCTCTCCCGCCGCTGATCACATCCATATGAGCGGAATTCCCAGACGCATCCAGATACGCCATTACTTTGCCGGTCTTAACATTGATAAGTTTTACGGTCAAATTCGCGAAACATGACCGCATATTCGACTGCGGCACATTCCCTCCGGCAGACGCGACGGCTTTACCCAAAATCACGTAATCAGCGCGCGCCAGGGTCGCCATCTTGATAGACGTATTATCGGATAAATTCGTCATTCTATACGCCTTCCGCTGATTGATCACTTCTTCCATTGCCCCGGGTTCAATGATCTCATACCCTGAATCCAGCAGTTGCCTGGCGATCTCAGCTTCGGTCGATGACAGATCGACTTCGCTCGCCCACCACGCCGACCGCGGGCTGTCTATATTCTGCTCGGCTATGAACAAAACTATTTTAGCCTTTGAGGCCGATACCGGAGATCCAGCCGTATTAATTTGCGCAAACGCACACGTAAAAGATAGTGCTATGAAAGCAGTTATCAAAAAAAACTTATTCATCGACACCTCCGTTTTTACTATTATAAGACCGTTCTACCGGCTGTCAAGCGAATAACCACGCAACGGGATCAACAAAGCAGCGGAAGCAGCGCCTTAACGCTGGGAAGAATCTTAAACGGACGCTCTTTCCTGAGTTCATCGATACTGCTGGATCCGGTCGCGACCATAATGGTTTTCACCCCTGCGCGGCGGCCTGTCTGGGCGTCAATAAACATGTCTCCGACATAAAGTGTCCGCGCCGGCTTCACACCGAATCCCGCCATAAGCGTGTAAAGGATCTCGGGATGCGGCTTCATATAGGTCAATCTGTCCCCGCACAGGACGCGGTCAAAATATTCGCGTATACCCAGATGACGCATCAGAATGCTCGAAAACCGCGTCGGCCGGTTGCTGGCAACGGCAAGCAAGAATCCGCGCTTTTTTAATGCCGCCAAAAGCGCCTTAACCCCAGGGAATAACCGGCTATGTCCAACCAGGGCTTTCGCGTGATGCCGGCGATACACGGCCAAAGCCCGGGAGAGATCCTTCGCGGGCACGAACGGTTGCAAAAGGCCGCGGTCCCCCCATCCGACCGCGCGGCGGATTACCGCCTCATCCCGGACGGGACACGCGATCCTGCGCATCGTGTAATTGAAACTGCGAATGATGGCAGGGTAGGCATCGATCAACGTCCCATCCAGATCAAAAACGATAAGATCTATCCCGGCGCATACCATACATCACCAAAGAAAAAAGCAGGAAATTTATTCCTGCTTTTTTATGTCCTTTAAAAAATTTACTGTTTAACTTCGGCCGGAGACGCCTCGCCCGCGTCAGTCGGAACCGCAGCCACCGAGGAAGGTTCCTGCTCAGCCGGGATCTCTGACGGCGCAACCGCGCTCTCAACCGGCGCGGAACCAACACGCTCCAAAACCGGCTCCTCAGCATCTTCAGGCGGAGCCTCCATATCTTCCAGTTTCTCTACGCTGACAGCAAATGCGAGATTAACGCCGTCGCTCCCCACCCTGTAGTCAACGCTAACCGTATCCTGAGCTTTAATATCCTCCAACCCCTTCGC